>CAZYYK010000023.1:1843-16997 GCA_964651135.1 uncultured Gammaproteobacteria bacterium
TTTGAAAAGCTCATCTTCTTCTATATTTAATACCGCACAAATTTTAAATATAAGCTGCAAGCTGGGAAAGCGTCTTCCGGTTTCAATTTTTGCAACATGCTCTCTCGATATGTTCAATAAATCGCCAAAAGCATTTTGCGACAAGCCTTTCAGCTTGCGGAATTTTTTTATATTTTGCCCGAGCAAGGCAAGTTTTGTAATCTCACTTGTCACATTTACTATTTTGATATATAATTATCAAAAAGTATGTAAACTTAAAGAGAACAAAAGGAGAAAAGATGAAAAAAGCAGGTTTTACCATGGCTGAAGTTTTAATAACGCTTGCTATAATCGGTGTTGTTGCAGCACTTACAATTCCCACGGTTGTAAGGAATTATCAAAAAACACAAACGGTAACACTCCTTAAAAAAGCGTACACACAATTATTTCAGGCTGTAAATATTTCTGAAATTGAAAACAGCAGTGTTGATGGGTGGGACTATTCATTATCTGCCAAAAATTTTTACGAAAGACATTTAAAAGGGAACTTAAAGGTTATAAAAGATTACGGTAATATTGCTACGCAATCCATGGGGGTTGTTTATCAAAAATTAAACGGTGATAGTGCGTCAGGCTATACTATTCATGGCACTTGGACATATAAAATTGCACTAAGTGATGGCAGCATAATTTTTATTAATCCGGGTTCACAAGAAGAAAGCTTTTCTGGAGTGGCAGGTCCGACTAAATATTATCTATTTTATATCGACACAAACGGGTTTAAAAAACCAAACAGGCTTGGCAAAGATACTTTTTGTTTTATTTTATACTTCAACCAAAATATAAGTTAACCCCCTACGGTTTTGGCAATTCGCAGGAAAGCTTTGGCAATTCATTTAATCGTGCAACGGTTTTAGGAAGCAATTACCAGTCTTGCAATAAACAAAGCTCGGGGCTTTGGTGTGCTGCTTTAATTATGGGGGACAGCTGGCAGATTAAGGATGATTACCCCTGGTGATTAATCTTTTTTGGAATCCATTAAGGCAGTATTAAAAAATCTTTTTTTATTATATAATTTTTTTGAAAATAGAAAAGGAGGCGAAAATGACAAACAGACTTGATTTATACAAATGTACAATTTGCGACAATTTGGTTGAAGTTGTTCTTTCCGGTGAAGGTACTTTGGTTTGCTGCGGAGAAGATATGGAAAAATTAAGCCCGAAAACTGTTGATGAAATGGCAGAAAAACATGTGCCCGTAATTGAAGTTAAGGATCAAGAAGTTACAATACGTGTAGGCTCCATTCCTCACCCTATGGAAGAAAGCCACTATATTCAGTTCGTAGAGGCAATTTCTGAAGACAACAGCTACATAAAACGCAAATATTTAAAACCCGGCGATGCGCCTGAAATGAAATTTAAATGCAACTGCTCAAAACTTAGCGCAAGAGAATTGTGCAACATACACGGGCTTTGGGCAAGCAACAATTAAACACAGTGCCGTGACGGATAGAAAAGGAGTTCAAAATGGATGTAAATTTGGCTCAAGAATTTAACAAGCAAATTAACAAGGAGCTTTATTCCGCATACCTTTATTTTGCAATGTCAACATATTTTGCCGAAACTTTATACAACGGTTTTGCAAAATATATGAAAGAGCAGGCTATTGAAGAAATGGGGCATGCGCAAAAATTATATGATTTTTTACTGCTCAGGCAGGCTAAAATAAGCTTTGATGTAATACAGCCACCGGAAGAGATTGTCTGGATTAACCCTGCGGATGTTTTTGAACATGCGCTAAACCATGAAAAGTTTGTTACAAGCTTGATATCCGACCTTTATAATAAGGCTCAAGAAGTTAAAGACCAGGCAAGCGCCGTGTTTTTGCAGTGGTTTATTCTTGAACAGGCTGAAGAAGAATCTAAAATGAGGACTATACTTGACAGAATTAAAAATGTCCAGGAATGTACATGCGGCTTGCAGGTTTTAAGCAAGGAGTTTGAGGCCTAGGCCTTTATAAGCACCAAATTACTTTTGCTGTGAGTAATTTTGTTGTCATAAATGGCACAAATTCTTGCAGCAAGGGCACGCGCCGTTTTACATGCCGGCTTTTTAACTATATATTTTTTATAAAATCTGACCGCCTGGGTGTATTTTTCCATTTTGTCAAAACATATTCCCAAGCCCAAATTTGCCCTGTAATAGTCAGGGTTGATATTTAAAATTTGATAAAACACTTCTGCGGCGTCTTTAAACATGTCAAGCCCCATATAAAGCCCCGCAAGGTGGTTGTAAGCCCGTATTTTTTTAGGGTATTCTTCAATAATTTTTTTATAAATGCTTATTGCCATGCACTCTTCCCCTAAAAGTTCGTGGGAAATAGCAAGCTGCAACTGTGCATTTACGTTTTTATTGTCAAGCCTTATTGTTCTTTTAAAATTCTTTCTTGCCTCTTCACTGTTACAGTTTAAAAGGTGGTTAAGCCCCATTTCATAATAAACTTCGGGGTCAAAATGGCAGAATTCTTTTGCCTTTTTCAAATTTTTTATTGCTTTATCATACTGTTTTAAATTCTTGTAAGCTTTTGAAATACATTTATAAGCCCTGATATTTGCACCCTGCTGCATTACGGATGCCAAATACATATCCAAAGCCTGTTTATACTGGCTTTTAAGCATAAGTTTGTTGCCCTTTTCAATAGGGCAGGTTATATGCTTTTTACTATCCTTTTTGCTGATTTTCCCTGCCATTTTTACCTCTTATCCATTTATAGCTTATTCTAATTTTGTGAAAACTTTATCAACCTTAAGATTAATATTGCAGGTATCTTAAGGTTGATTTTTTAAATATTAAAAAAATATAAATAATAATAAAATCGCGGCTTTTGGATGTTAAAATAATAGTGTTATTCAAATACTTTAGTCAGATTTTTGTTTTTGGCCTGCCCTTACAAAGAAAGGACATTAAAATTATGTCAAAAACAACAACGGGAAATAACGACACAAGTTACCCGTCTTACACCTCTACAAGTGTAAGCTTTAACGGTGTACCAAAAAGCGGCGCCGCAATTTCAGACGGCGTCTTGTATGCAAATTACAATATGGGCGCTTCGGAAAAAGACGCTTATGATTATGCGCAGAGCGAATTTGCGAATAATCTGAAAAACTTAAACGTTTTTTCCGAAAGCACGCTTAAAGACCTGAATGACCAGGTTGAAGCTTACAAAAACCAGGGCTTTAAAACCATAAACGATTTGTACACCCCCCTGATAAGGGATTTGCAAAACGATGTGGCTTCACGCTTTGGCAATCTGGACAACTCTGTCTTTTTGGATAAATTATCCGGCCTTGAAAGCCACCGTGCAGATTCCATAAGCTCTCTTGCCCGGGATGTTGAAGCACGCAAACAAGACCTTGTTACAAATGAACTTGCAGGCAGATATGCCTACTTAGACCTTTTGAACAATTATCAAAATCAGGTTTATCAAAATGCAATTTCAACAGTTGGCTTAAACAATAACCTGCTTGGAACGGCAAATAGTTATTTAAATAACTATTATTCCGCAAACAACAGGAATTCGAATGCAAATTCAAACCTGCAAAACCAACTGTCGCAAATAGCGCTTCTTTTGGCTAAAAGCGGCATGATATAAATCATATCGTGTTTAATTGCGAGGGTGTTTTCACCCTCGCTTTTCTTTTATTTAAAACTTCTTTTCATTGCGCTTTTTTTATTGTATAATCATTTTGATAAGAAAAGTGAGGAAAAATTGGGATACAAAATTTTATACAAGAAGGAATTGTGTCAAAACCAATACGAAATAAGGGTTGAAGCGCCTTATGTTACAAAAAACGCCAAAGCGGGGCAATTTGTAATATTAAGAGTTGATGAAAACTCCGAAAGAATTCCTCTTACAATTGCTGATTACGACAAAGAAAAAGGCGAAGTTACAATTGTTTTTATGGCGGTAGGCTATACAACCAAAAAACTTGCAGATCTAAATGTTGGGGAAGAAATTGCAGATATAGTGGGGCCTTTGGGTTCGCCCACGCATATAGAAAAATACGGCACTGTTGTTTGTGTGGCAGGCGGATACGGGGCAGCACCCTGTTATTTAATTGCAAAAGCCTTTAAAGATGCAGGCAACAAAGTTTATATGGTTATGGGCGCCAGAAATAAGGATTTAATTTTCTGGGAAGATAAAATGAAAACGGCCTGTAATGAACTTTTTATAACCACAGATGACGGCTCATACGGGCGAAAGGGCTTTGTTACAAACGTTTTAGAAGATATAATTAAAAAAGAAGAAGTTAACTACGTTATTGCAGTAGGCCCAATGCCAATGATGAAAGCCGTTGCGAACATGACACTTCCTCACAAAATTAAAACAGAAGCGTCCATGAACCCTATTATGGTTGATGGAACAGGCATGTGCGGGGCGTGCAGGGTTACGGTGGGCGGAGTGGTTAAATTTGCCTGCGTAGACGGACCGGATTTTGATGCGCACCAAATAGACTTTGATGAAGTCATCAACAGAACAAGAATTTATAAAGACCAGGAAAAGCATTATGATGAAAGCAATTGCAATTTAATTAAGCAAGCGGAACATATGCAAAAGTAGGGGGAATTATGGCAACAACAAGTAAAATATGTCCTTTAATGTCATCAGGACAGGATACGGATAAAATTTGCGCAAAAGATATGTGCGCATGGTATGTTCCAAGTCTTAAGACTTGCGCTGTGTATACCATTGGGCACAATGCACTTTTGGAAATAAAAATCAAACAGCAGGAAGCAAAAAAATAGCTCAGGAGAATTTATGCCTAAACCAATGACCATAACCGAAAAAATTTTTGCGGCGCATTGCGGTTGCAAAGAAGTAACAACAGGGGAGCTTATCAGCGCAAAAGTTGACATAACGCTTGCAAACGATATAACAGGCCCTGTTGCAATTAAAGAATTTAGAAAAATCGGCGTCGATAAGGTTTTTGATAAAAGCCGCGTTGTTTTTGTGCCCGATCATTTTGTGCCGAATAAAGATATTCAATCAGCCGAGCAGGTTAAAATGATAAGGGAATTTGCCCGTGAACAGGATTTGGAACATTTTTTTGAAGTCGGGCGCATGGGCATTGAACATGCACTTTTGCCGGATTTAGGCATAGTGACGGCAGGGGATTTAATTATAGGTGCGGATTCCCACACCTGCACTTATGGCGCATTGGGCGCTTTTTCAACGGGCGTGGGGTCAACAGATTTAGCCTGCGCTATGGCGTGCGGCGAAACGTGGTTTAAAGTGCCTGCCGCCATAAAGGTTGAATTTACGGGCAAACTTAACAAATGGGTGAGTGCTAAAGATTTGATTTTGCACCTTATAGGCGATATCGGGGTTGACGGCGCTTTGTATAAAACGCTTGAAATAGGGGGCAGCACTATTGAAAATATGCCCATGGACGGCCGTTTTACAATTTGCAATATGGCAATAGAGGCGGGGGCAAAAAACGGCATAATAGCGCCCGATAAAATAACAGAGGAATTTTTGTGCGGCCGCAGCATAAGGCCCTGGAAATTCTATAAGAGTGATGCGGACGCCAAATACGAACGTGTTATAAAATATGATGTTAAAGATATTGAACCTACGGTTGCTTTTCCGCATTTGCCCGAAAACACACGCCCTATTTCAAAAGTCGGCGAAGTTAAAATTGACCAGGTTGTTATAGGAAGCTGCACAAACGGGCGTTTGAGCGACCTTAAGGTTGCAAGCGAGATTTTAAAAGGCAGGAAAGTGCACAAAGACGTGCGTTTAATTGTTTTTCCGGGCACTCAGGATATTTATTTAAGGGCAATAAAAGAAGGTTATGTGCAAACAATTGTTGAAGCGCTCGGCGCTGTTTCAACACCCACTTGCGGGCCTTGCCTGGGCGGCCATGGCGGAATTTTAGCAAAAGGAGAGCGCGCCGTATCCACAACAAACAGGAATTTTGTGGGGCGCATGGGGCATCCCGAAAGCGAAGTTTATCTGGCATCCCCTGCAATTGCCGCGGCGAGTGCAATTTTGGGCAAGATATCTTCACCGGAGGAATTATAAATGCAGAAAAATATTTTGGCAATTCAGGCGGAGGCATCAAGGGGTGATCAGGAAAAAGCTTTTAACCAAATAAAAGATTTGTTAAATGATTTTTGCAATAAAAATCATCAGGTTAATGTGGATTTTCTGTTTTTGCCCGAACTTTTTTCCGTGGGCTGGGACCCTAAAGTTTTTGAGGATTACGCTGAAGACGAACAGGGCAAAACCATAACGTTCTTAAAAAAACTTGCCCAAGTGCATAACTGTTATGTTTTTGGCGGAAGTTACATAAGAAAAACGCCCGAAGGCTTAAAAAATTCTTGCCCTGTTATTGACAGAAACGGAAACATTATTGCAAATTACGATAAAATGCACCTTTTTACGCTTAGCGGCGAAGATTTAAGCGTTAAAGGAGGCGATAAACTTTTAATGCTTGAAATTGAAGGCATAAAAGTTGCACTCAGTATTTGTTACGATATAAGATTTCCCGAAATTTACAGAAGCTACATTATTCAAGAAAATAAACCGCACCTTTTTGTTAATATGAGCGCATGGCCTAAATCAAGGGCATTGGATTACAGAATTTTATCCCAGGCGCGCGCCATTGAAAATCAAACTTATTTTCTGGGCTTGAGCTCTTGCGGAAGCTATAATGATTACGTTGAAGCCTGCGGCAATTCACTTTTTGTGGCTCCGGACGGGGAAATTTTAAGAATTTTGGAAGATAAACCCGCCCTGCTTTTGGCAACCGTTGACACTCAAAAACTGCAAGAAGCAAGGGAAGATTTTAACATTTTGGGGGATATCAACAAACTGTGTTTTGATGTAAAAACACTCGTGGTATAAATATAGGAATTTAGAATGAAAAGAATAATAATATTTTTAATTTTTGCAGCATTTTTAATGTCGTCTGCGGCACAGGCATTTTTTTCAAAACCCGGAATTGATGAAACTATAAATAAAATGAATCTTGAAAAAAATTCTGTAGTGTCAATTTCTGTTAAAAACGTTAAAACCGGAAGAAATGTTTACACAAAAAATCCGCACCAATTTTTGAACCCTGCATCTTCCCTTAAAACTTACACGTTTATGACGTCGTTAGCCGCATCGGGCAAAGACTATGCCTTTAAAACCGCGGTTTATAAGGATGATAAAAATAATGTTTATATAAGGCTGGGCGCAGACCCGCTTTTGACAAACCAGGATTTAAGAGAGCTTATCCGAAGTGCAAAAGCCAAAGAAGCATTTAAGAATGTGAATAAAATTTATATAGAAGAAGGCGTTATAGATAAAACGCCTTATCCTGACGGCTGGATGACGGACGACACCTGGCCTTTTATGCCAAAAATAAGCCCATACACGCTTGATAAGAATACGGCGAACATTACTTTAACAGTATCGCAAAACAGTAAAACCATTACAATTTTGCAGGCCGATAAATACAAAATGCCCGTTATAAATGAACTTGAAGTTGGCGCTGTTAATGATATTCAAATATCCAAAGCAGGCGGCATGGAAGTTGAAATGCTGCACTTAAAGGGCACGGTTGAAGAAGATACAATTTTGCAAATTCCCGTAAGCAACCCTAAAATTTATTTTGTGGTGAGTTTGTATGAGATATTGAAAAAAGAAAATATAGCGTACAATCAAACCATTTATTTCACGGATGTGGCACCTTTAAACCTCAAACAAATTGCAAGCGTTGAGCATACCATAACCGAAGCGGGCAAAGAAATTTTGCAAAACAGCGACTGTTTTGTGAGCGAAGTTGTATTCAGGGTTGGGGCGGGCAAGTATTTCAATAAAGCAAAAGCAAGCACAAAAGACGGCGTTGAGATGTTCTATGATCTTGCCAGAAAATACGGCCTTTATACACCCGATATAAGCTTGTATGACGGAAGCGGAGTTTCAAGGTATAACATGATGAATACGGACTGGATGACAGACGCCCTTATATATGCTTACAACAACGTTAATATTAAAGACTATATGGCAAAACCCGGTGAAGGAACTTTAAAAAGAAGGCTGCGCCATTTGAACGGAAAAGTTTGGGCAAAAACAGGAACTCTTAAGGGTGTAAGCTCTCTGAGCGGATATGTTGACGCCAAAAACGGCTCCACATACGCTTTTGCCATAATAATTCAGAATTTTAACAAAAAACCTTCTGAAATCAAGGGCTTTGAAGACGATTTAATTGATGACATTTTTAAGCTTTAAATTCTGAAGTTTTTTCTTCTAACATTTTAAGGGCGTTCAAAAAGCTTGCCTCAATGGCTTGTTGATTGTTGAGTGTTGCAAAATCAAAAAACAAAACCCTTGTTTTCTTAAAATTGGCTTTGAACAAATCCTTAAGCTTGACAATTTCATTATAAATTTCAACGTCTATTGTTCTTTTGCACTCACACAAATTAATAAATATTTCACCAAGCGCACAGTTGGCTTTTTTTGCGTCATTTTGATTTAAAGCCGCTTGAAAATCAAGCATTAAGATATAAAGTTCATAATAATCTTTAAAAAGCTTCTGATGTTTTTTGGGCAAAAATTCTCTAAAATACTTGGAGGTTGTACTATAACCTATATTTACAAGTTCCTCTTTCTTGTTTTTTGATATCATAAAATCAATAACGCTCACGCCTTCAGAATTTATTTTTATGTAGTCAAATTTATCTTTTTTAATGTATAAATCTATAACAAAATTTGACGCAAATGCCGTGAACGTGTCATAAACCGCATTTAAGTAAGCAAGTAAATTATCTGTTTTTTTATTTCTCTGCTCATCTTCGAGGCGAAATTCAATAACCCTGCAATCATCCGGGCAAAGGTTTTGGCTTAAACGCCATAAAGGCCAACTTTTCATTAAATCTCCGTCAACCACAAGCTCGTTCCCAACTTCTATCGGTCTGAAAAGCCCCGGCATGCTCACAGAAGCCCTTACAGCTTTTGCAATTTCAACATCGGGGGTTTTGTATCTTGAAAATTCTTTAAAGCTTGAATCTTCCAAATTTACGGATATTATAATTATGTTTTTATCAATATCCTGAAATTTAACTTCTTCAACATGCCCTTTAACGTATTTTTCGCCGTAAAATTTCTTCTCAATAAGTTCTTTCACCCAGGCGTAAAAAAGCTCCCCTTTTGAAAACCCCGGGCCTTTGGTTATATCGAAATTAATATCCCTAAAAATTTCAACCCCAAAGTCCATAAATATGTTTTTAATTTCATCGGCACTGTAACCTATGCCTGCCAACGCGGCAATAACCGCCCCCACAGAAGAGCCCGCGTAACCTTTCAGGTTGATATTCATCTCACCCATTGCTTTTAGAGCGCCCGCATAACACACACCGCGAATGCCGCCGCCGCCAAATATACAAAAATAATCTTTTATATTTTTTTCCATAAAACCACTCTGCTACTTCGGACGCATGGTCGGAAATGCTATAACATCGCGTATCGAGGCGGAATCTGTTAAAAGCATAACAATTCTATCTATGCCGATACCCAGGCCTCCCGCGGGCGGCATACCGTATTCCAGCGCTGTTATAAAATCTTCATCCACATCCTGCGCTTCTTCATCACCCATGGCTTTTGCTTTAGCCTGCGCCTCAAAACGGTTGCGCTGGTCAATCGGGTCAGTTAATTCCGAAAACGCGTTTGAAACTTCCCACCCGTTTATGCGGCTTTCAAATCTTTCGGTCAAGCGGGGGTTTTGCCTGTGCACTTTGGCTAAAGGTGAAATATCCCTTGGGTAATCAATAATATGTATGGGCTGTATTAATTTGGGTTCAACTTTTGCCTCAAAAATAGCGTCTAAAACTTTACCCCAGGAGTAATCATCTTCAACATCCACGCCCAAGCGCTTTGCCTGGATTGCAGCAACTTGCGCTGTCGGATGTTCGTTAAAGTCAATGCCTGTATATTCTTTTATTGCGCCAATCATTGTTTTTCTATCCCACGGCGGGGTTAAATCTATTGTATTACCTTGATATTCAATTTTCATTGTGCCCAAAACATCCTGCGCCACAGATGAAATCAAATTTTCAACCAGCACCATCATTTCGTTGTAATCAACGTATGCTTGATATAGCTCTATCATTGTGAATTCAGGGTTGTGGCGGGTGTCTATTCCTTCATTTCTGAAATTTCTGTTAAGTTCAAATATTTTTTCGTTTAAACCGCCCACAAGAAGCCTTTTTAAGTGCAATTCCGGCGCTATTCTTAGGAACATATCCATATCAAGCGCGTTGTGGTGCGTCTCAAAAGGTTTTGCTGAAGCACCGCCCGCAATTGTTTGAAGCATTGGCGTTTCAACTTCCAAAAAACCTTCTTTTACTAAATATTCCCTTATTTTTTGAATTATCAAGCTGCGTTTTTTAAAGGTATCGCGCACGTCTTCATTCATTATAAGGTCTACATACCTTTGACGGTAGCGGATTTCGACATCCGTAAGCCCGTGAAACTTTTCAGGCAGCGGCAGCAGCGATTTTGAAAGCAGCTTAACTTTTCGTGCTTTAATACTTAATTCGCCCCGCGGGGTTCTTCTTATATCGCCCGAAAACCCCACAATATCGCCCACATCAAGAGTTTTAATTAAAGCAATTTGGTCTTCATTCAAATTATCTTTGTGCGAAAAAACCTGAATTTTGCCTGTTGAATCCATAAGGTCAACGAACATGCCGCTGTTGCGAATTGCCATAATGCGCCCCGCAACATTGTAGGTATCTTCTGTTTCTTCGCCGGGCGCCAGATTTTCATATTTTGTGTGCAAATCTTTTGCGCTTATATTCCTGTCATACGAATAAGGATAAGGGTTTATGCCTTTATCTATCAAATCCGTGAGCTTCTGTATTCTTGTATCCCTGATGCTTGTGTGTGTCGATTCCATTTCTTCCTCCTGCTGATGCTTTTATTTTAACATAAAATCTTATGTTTTTTTAAAATTTTTTTATGACATAATTAGTTTATGCAAAATGATGGCAAAAAAGTTAAGATAGCTTTTCCACATATGGGCACAATTTGTATAGCATGGGCGGCTGCTTTGCGCAAAGTGGGCGTGGAGGCTTATGTGCCGCCGTATACAAGCAAAAAAACCCTGTCTTTAGGCGTTAAATATTCGCCCGAAGCAATTTGCCTTCCCTATAAACTGATTTTGGGCAATTTTATAGAAGCCATTCAGGGCGGGGCGGATTACGTTGCTATGATTACATCCCCCGGGATTTGCAGGCTTGGCGAATACGGCAAAAGCATACAAAACGCTTTGACGGATTTAGGCTACGGCGGGAAATACATTGAATTGGCGCTTTATGACGGCTTTAAGGGGCTTTATCGTTTTGCAACGCAAATTACAAACACTCACAACCCTATTCCGAAAGTTAAAGCCATAAATATTGTTGTAAGAAAAATTTTTGCAATGGACGAGTTGGAGAATTTTTTATCTTATTACAGGGCGCGCGAAGTTCACCCCGGCAGTGCCGAAAATGCTTTTGAGCGTGGGCTTAAGTGGTTGGATGAAGCCAAAAACACCAAAGAAACAAGCAGGGCTTTAAAAAAAGCGCTTAAAGAGATAAGCTCCATTGAAATAGACCATACGCGTGATATTTTACATGTTGATTTGACGGGCGAAATTTTTTTGGTTCTTGATTATTTTGCAAACCAGAATATTTGCCGCGAACTTGGCAAAATGGGCGTTCAAATAAGGCGCAGTTTAACTGTGGGCGGCTTTTTAAGGGATGCCATTATTCCCAAATGCTTCAGACACAAAAATGTCGAAACACACCTTGAACGCGCTCACCGCCTTGCAAAGCCTTATTTAATGCGCGATATCGGGGGCGATGCGCTTGAGTGCATAAGTGATGTTTTATACGCCAAAGAAAAGGGCAAAGACGGCATTATACACATTTCCCCCTTCACTTGCATGCCTGAAATTATGTCGCAGAACATTTTCCCTAAAATGAGAGAGGATGTCGACATTCCCATATTAACGCTTATTATGGACGAACAAACAGGCAAAGCAGGCTATTTAACAAGGCTTGAGGCATTTGTTGATTTAATGCGCCGCAAAAAAATGCGAAAACAGGATAATGTTAAGGTTGATGCCGGGCTGAATTAAATATGTTATAATGCATCTTATGCAAGAACCAATCTTAGAAATTAAAAATTTGCACGCGGGCTTTAACATAGAGGATAATTATTATCCCGCAATAAAAGATATTTCACTGTCTTTTAAAGAAGGCAAAATGCACGCCATTGTGGGGGAAAGCGGTTGCGGCAAAACAATTACCGCAATGAGCATTTTAAAGCTTTTGCCCAAAAACGCAAGGATTGACGGCGGTGAAATTTTATTCCACGGCGAAAATTTGCTTAATTACAATGAAAATCAAATACGCAAAATTCGCGGCAGAAAAATAGCGCTTATTCCGCAAGACCCGATGACATCTCTTAATCCGCTCTATACAGTCGGCAATTGCTAAAGTACCAAAAAGGTTAGTGGAGCAGTTTAAACCCTTTATACACAATTGAAAACCAGCTTTTAGAAGTTATTATGCTTCATAAAAATTTAGAAAAAAACCCCGCACTTGAACTTGCCAGAAAAACTTTGGAAGATGTTGAAATAAGAAATGTTGAAACAGTCCTTAAAGCTTACCCTAACGAGCTTTCAGGCGGCATGAAACAGCGTATTATAATAGCCATGGCGCTTGCAATTGACGCTGAGGTTATAATAGCGGATGAACCCACAACCGCCCTTGATGTTACAATTCAGGCACAAATTCTGAAACTTTTGGATGAAATTAAGCGCCGCGGCACAACAATTATCTTAATTACGCACAATTTAGCCATAGTTTCGCAATACTGCGACGATGTTGCCGTTATGTATTTGGGCGAAATTGTTGAATATGCGCCCGTGAGAGAGCTTTTTAAAAACCCCAAACACCCTTATACCAAGGCTTTAATTAACGCGCTTCCAAGCGATAGGAACAAAAAGCTTGAAAACCTGAAAGGCCAGCCCAGCCCTATTACCGTTACCATTGAAGGCTGCGCGTTTCACCCAAGGTGTGTGAGCGCTTTTGATATTTGCCCGCACCAAAACCCCCCTGCTTTTGATACGCAGGATAACACCAAAACAAAATGCTGGCTGTATAAAAATTAAGCTTTTTTGATAATTACTATACAAAAAACCGGTTTGTTGTTATACTTTAACCAGCTGTTAATATGTTAGGAACAAGGAGAAAATCATGAGGCAGGGTTTTACACTTGCAGAAGTTTTAATCACATTAGCAATAATAGGCGTTGTGGCAGCGCTAACAATCCCCACTGTGGTTCGCAATTATCAAAAAACGCAGTATGCAGCGGGTTTAAAAAAGGCATATTCAGAAATAAGGCGCATTCATGACCAAATTTTGTTTGAAAACGGAGGCTATGACCCGATTTTTGATATAACAGATCTAAGTCCTCAGAATGTAGGCAAATACTGTGATGAAAATTGGGCGCCGAAGATGAAAGTGCTCAAGAAATGCAAAGATGCAATGGATTGCGGATATACAAGCAATACTTCATTCAAACAGCTTAATGTAGAGCGTACCCCTATATCCGGTCATATAAGTCAGTATAAATGCGGCTATATTTTGCCTGACGGCAGTTTATTTGATTTGCTTTGCTATAATTATACAAATGAATCAATTGTTTATACCGTTGACCTAAACGGAGCTAAACAACCAAATATTCTTGGCGTAGATGTATTTCAGTTTTATTTAAGCAAAACAGATCAAAATTATAATACAATAAAACCGCGCGGATATGCAAGGCAATGCCCTGTTTCTTATTGTAATCCCAAAGCTACAAATACAGACGGCGCAGGGGCTTTTTGTTCTGCACGTGTCCTTAAATGCGACGGCGGTGAAATAAAATACAACTGGTAATTAAAAACTTGCAAAGCAACTTTGTTTTAGTTAAAATATCCTTACACAATAAAAAGTCAAGGAGAAAAGAATGCAGTTAATACTTAAAAAAGATGTGCAAAACTTGGGCGAAGCAGGCGATTTGGTTAACGTTAAAGACGGTTATGCCAGAAATTTTTTAATTCCTAACAATATGGCAGCCCCCGCAACAAAGGGTGCTGTTGCCGACAGGGAAAGAAACATCGCGCGCATTAAAGCAAAATCAGAAAAATTACATAATCAAGCGCTTGAAACAGCTAAAAAGCTTGAAGAAATAGGGACAATTGAATTCAGCGTTAAAGCAGGCGAAAGCGGAAAATTGTTCGGTACAATTACAACCAAAAAATTGGCAGAAGAAATTCTTGCAAAAAGCAGTGTTGAAGTTGACAGAAAAACAATAATCGTTGATAACCCTATCAATAAAGTGGGTGATTACACGGTGAGCATTAAATTAACTTCCAAAATTAAAGCCCAATTGAAAGTAAGCGTAAGCGCTTCTGAAACAATTAAAGAGGCAATAGCTGAAGAAATAGAAGAACCTAAGGCTGAAGAAACCAAAAAAGAATCTAAAAAAGAAGCTAAAAAAGAACTGCCCCAGGCCGCACAAGAAGTGCAAGCAGTTGAAGAAGTGCAAGAAGAAGCCGAATAGAGGTTTTCAAATAAGTTTAAAGCTCCGCTTTTTTAAATTGGCGGAGCTTTTTTAAATTGGCGGAGCTTTTTTAAATTATTGATCTAACCTTGAAGCTGCAAAATCAACTTTATCCAAATTTGCCCTCATTTTTCCAAGCATCATTTTTTCTGCTTCTTCCAAAATTTTTACGGTCATAAGCCCGTTTTCCCCGCTTGAGCGCGGTTTTTTGCCGCCTTCAACACAGTTTAAAAAGTGCTGGCATTCAAGCTTTAGGGGCTCAATTTCAAGGTAATCCAAACTTTCTATTTCTTTTGAATTTGGCGTTTTGTTATCATAAATCTGTAATTTATTTTCAGCTAAAGTGTCATCCAAAATTGCAGTTGCACATTCGCCCTTTACAATTAAAACAACACGCTTTTGCGGGTGTATCCAGCTGTCTGAAATTTGCGCTATAACATTATTTTCAAATTCTAAAGTTAAATGCGTAATATCAAAAATGTTCTCGCGCGCCGTGGCACAGCCGTTTGCGCTTAAAACCCTGATTGGTTCC
>CAZYYK010000024.1:0-538 GCA_964651135.1 uncultured Gammaproteobacteria bacterium
CAACAATTTCAAAGCCCAAATTCTTCTGCAAGTTTCTTAACGGCGCAAAAGCCTTTTGCCCCACCAAATAAACCTTAACATCGCAGCCCTTTTCTTTTGCCTCTTTAATTTTTTTGACCGCAAAGCGCACAACATTGGCGCTATACGCCCCTGCAAGCCCCTTATTTGAAGTTATTGCAAGAAGCCCGACTGTTTTAACTTCTCTGTCTTCTAAAAGTGCGGGATAATTATCAAGCGCGCGTTTCACATTAATGGGCGCAAAAGCCTTATCTTTAAGGATTTTATCAATTTGAATGAAAAGTTTGAAAAGCTCCAAAGTAAAGGGGCGCGAAAATTTAACCGCAAGTTCCGCCTTTTTAACTTTTGCAGCCGCAACCATTTTCATGGCTTTGGTTATTTTTTGCGTGTTTATTATACTTAATATACGGTTTTTTATGTTTTTTAAGTTTGACATTACAAGCCTTTATAAATATTATCTTTAAACGTTTGAAGCGCTTGTTTTAGAGTTTGCGCATCTTCATCTTCCAACTTTGCGCCC
>CAZYYK010000024.1:549-16677 GCA_964651135.1 uncultured Gammaproteobacteria bacterium
AAAGTTTGGATATTTTTGTTTTCAACATTGTCTAAAAAGCCTTTATTACCCGCAAAAAGAATGCTCACCTGCTGCGCTACGCTAAGCGGCCTGTACTGGGGCTGGATAAGAATCTGGGTCAATTTTTCGCCTTTTAAAAGCTGTGCACGCGTTGCGGGGTCTAAATCTGAAGCAAACTGTGCAAACGCTTCCAATTCGCGGTATTGCGCCAAATCAAGCCTCAATTGCCCTGCAACCTGCTTGGTAGCTTTGGTTTGGGCGTTTCCGCCAACACGGGAAACCGAAATCCCTACATTTATTGCGGGGCGCTGCCCTGCGTTGAACAAATTGCTTTCAAGGAAAATTTGCCCGTCTGTTATTGAAATAACGTTTGTCGGAATATAGGCTGAAATATCCCCTGCCTGCGTTTCAATAATGGGTAGAGCGGTTAAAGAGCCGCCGCCTCTTTCATCTGAAAGTTTGCAGGCACGTTCCAAAAGCCTTGAGTGCAGATAAAAAACATCGCCCGGATAAGCTTCACGTCCCGGCGGCCTGCGCAAAAGCAAGCTCATGGAACGATACGCCTGTGCGTGTTTTGTTAAATCGTCATAAATTATTAAAACGTGTTTGCCTTCTTCCAAAAATTCTTCGCCGACAGCACAGCCTGCAAAAGGTGTAATATACTGCAAAGGCGCGCTTTCATTGGCTGAAGCCGAAACTATAATTGTGTAGTCCATAGCGCCGTTTTCTTCCAAAATTTTTGCAATCTGCGCCACGGTTGATGTTTTTTGCCCTATTGCAACATAAATGCAAATAACATCCCCGCCCTTTTGGTTGATAATTGTGTCAATTGCAATGGCGGTTTTGCCTGTTTGCCTGTCGCCTATGATAAGTTCTCTTTGCCCACGCCCGATAGGGGTAAGCGCGTCAATTGCGCTTAAGCCTGTTTGGAGAGGCTGGTGAACCGATTTTCTTTCAATAATCCCGGGTGCTACACGCTCAATCGGGCGGATTTTGGTATATGAAATTTCGCCCTTGCCGTCAATGGGTGTACCCGTGGGGTCAATAATGCGGCCTATAAGCCCTTCACCCACGGGAACTGACGCAATTTTACCCGTGGTTTTAACCTGCGTGCCTTCCCCTATTTTTGTGTAATCGCCCAAAATTACAACCCCGACATTATCTTCTTCAAGGTTCAAGGCAATGCCCAGAGTCTTTTGACCGTCATCAAATTCAACAAGTTCAGACGACATAACATTTTTAAGCCCCCAAATGCGCGCTATGCCGTCCCCCACTTCAATAACAGAGCCTACGTTATCGACCTGAAGTTTGTCTTTGTAATTTTCAATTTTGTTTTTAATAATTGCGGATATTTCGCTGCTTTCAATTGTTGCCATATCTTTTTCCTCTACACTTTCAGATTCTCAAATCTCTTTTTTAAACTTAAATCAATAACTTTATCCTGCATTTTAAGCAAAAAACCGCCCAAAATGCTTTTATCCGTGTAATGATTTAAAATTATTTTACCTTTAAATTTTTCCTGCAGTTTTTTCAACAGTGCCTCTTTATCTTCTTTATCTAAATCAACGGCGCTCACGACGTCAATTTTTGTAATTCCCTTTTTTTCATCCAAAATTTCTCTGTAAGAAATGCCTGTTTTGCCAAAATACGAAAAACGGCCGTTATCAAGCAAAATATAAGTTAAATCAAGAATTTTGGGCGAAACTTTGTTTTTAAAAATTTTTTCTAAAACCTCTTTTTTATCGTTGATGTCAACAACAGGGTGGTTCAAAAAATCACCCAGATCTTTATTTTCTTCCAAAACAGTGCAAATTGTTTCAAAATCGGGGGTAAAATCCGCATCAAATTGGGCAAGCGCTTTAGCGTACCTTTTTGCAATTTTCATATTTTTAATGTCATGCGCTTCATTCACTGAATTTCAACCCTTCCCAGTTTTTCAACCGCTTTTTTAATTAAGTGCTTGTGTGTTTCATTATCAAGGTTTTTAACTATGTAATCTTGCGCCAAATCCACCGCTTGCAGGTAAATTTCATCAATTGTTTTTTCATTAAAACGCTCGGATGTGCTTTCCAATTTTTTCTTAAGGCTCAGCGCAAGGCTTTCAAGATTTTTTTGCAATTCTTCCTGCGCTTTTTGCTCAAGGGTTTTGGCGGTTGTATCCGCCTTGTCTAAAATTTCCTGCTGCATTTTCGGAATTTGGGCAATTTCGCCTTGTGCATTTTTATAATCTTTTAAGATGTTTTCGGCAGCCTCGCGGGTTGTTTGAACCTTTTGCCTTATATCCTGCGCCATTTTTTCAAAAACGCTGCCAAGATTTGCTTTTTTAAAAATAAGCGCCAAAAGCCAGACCATTATAATAAAATTTATAAGGTTGGCTTCTAACATTCTTATGTATATTTCTTGCAAAAGTTCCATTATTGTTTTGTAATTCCTTTAATATCGGGTTTGTCAATCTCTTTTTCAAGCACTTTTTGCGCCACTTCACGAACAAAATTCGCAAGGTTATCTTCAAGCTCTGTCAGGGCCTGCCTTTTTTCGGCGCTTAGAATTTCGTTTTGTTCGGCCAATTTTGTCTGATTTTCTTCCTTTGCAGATTTGATAGCTTTGGCTTTTTTATCTTTCATATTTGCCCCTCTTGTTGCCAAAAGTTCCAAAGCTTCTTGATGTGTTTTTGCAATTTTAGCTTTTTTATCATCCTGCAAAGCTTCAATTTCACGTTCTTTTTGTTTTAGGATGTTTCTGTTTTCTTCGTAAAATTTTTCCCGCTCGCCAATAATTTTGGTGATTGGTTTGTACAAAATTTTGTTCATTATCGCCATAAAGATAATGAAGCTTATAGCCGTTATTAAAAATGTGGCGTCAAATTCAAGCATTATTTAACAACAAAACCTATTAAGATAACTACCAAAAGTGCATAAATTGCGCACGCTTCAATAAGGCCGGCGCCGATAAAGAAATATTTTGAAACTTGCGATTCAACCTCGGGTTGACGCGCAATGCTTTCAACTATTGCTTTTGTTGCCACGCCTAAAGCAAACGCAGGCATTATAACGCCCAAACCGATTGCTATTGCCATTGAAAGAAATTTAATTGCTGTTGTGTCCATTTTGTTTTCTCCTTTTTATTACTACCATTAATGACTCTTTTCCACCGCCAGCTGTATATAAGCCGACGTTAAAAGCGTAAAGACCAAAGCTTGTATAAACGCCACAAACAATTCAAAAAACATAATTGGAAGCGGCGCTAAAGAGCCTAAAAACAGGCTCAGATTATATACGGGCATAACGGGCAAAACCCCGTTAAAGATGTGTGACAAGGCATTTGACATCATTTGCGGCGTCAGAAGCGATAAGGCAATGCCGCCTAAAACCATAATTAAAATTTCGCCCGCCAAAATATTTGCAAAAAGCCGAAGTGTTAAAGTTAAGGGCCTTATAAAATCTTCTAAAATGTTGAAGGGCGCCATAAAAGCAACGGGTTGAAAATAGTGTTTAAAATATGCAGGGCCTTTTTCAATAACCCCTTGAATTATATAGTAAAACACAACCACAACCGCAAGCGCCGCCGTTACGTTTATATCATTTGTGGGAGAGGCAAATTCGCCATGCGGCAGGTGAAAAAGCTTCCAGGGCAGCTGCCCTATCAAATTGCCGAGCAGAATAAACAAAAACAGACACATTAAAATAACGGTGTGCCTGCGCGCGTTTTTGCCCATATCTTTTGTAAGACCTATAAAAATAGTGACAACGTTTTCAAAAAACGCCTGAAGCTTGTTGGGCACCATTTTTAAATCACGCGTTGCCGCAAAAGCAAAAAGGATAATGATTGCCATTGTAACCCACATTGTAAAAAGTGTGTCTAAATGAACCGTTGTGCCAAACAAGCTGTATGTCCAGTGTTCTCCTATATGAAAATCCATTGTTTTTCCTTTTTATAACTCAATTTTAACATAGACAAAAAAAATATGTAAATATTGAGAAAAGCAAAAAAATATGGTAGAATAGGAACGTTGTGAAACCTCAAAGGAAATAAAATGGAAGAAATTATTGCATTTGTTACCCCCCCCCCCCCTAGGTAAAAAGGGTTTTACGTTAGCCGAAGTCTTGATTACATTAGCAATAATCGGTGTTGTGGCAGCGCTTACAATTCCTTCCGTTGTGAAAAATTACAGAGATACACAATACAAAACCCAATTCAAAAAGGCCTATGCGGCTATGTCTGTTGCTTTGCAAAAAACAATCGTGGATATGGGCGCTGTGCCTTTATGCTACAATGATTCAACTATATACAGCGGGTGTTCTGAATTTTTCAGTGCATTTGCAAAAAATTTAAAATATACAAAATACTGTGAAAACAATTCCCTTGCAGACGGCTGTGTACCAAAGTATAAAAAATATTATGAAGGCAACAGCTGTGTGGGTTTTAACGAAGATTACATGAATAATGTTAATAATACCTGGGTTCTGGCAGACGGGAGCATTTTAATAGGCTATGCTCATGGAAAGGCAATTTTCGGCTATGATATTAACGGCGCAAAAGCACCGAATATGCCAGGAGTTGACCTTTTTCCGTTTTATCTTTATTACGATACAAATAAAGGATTTTATTTGAGTGTAGTTCCGCACACATCTTACAGGTATTGCGCGCAATTTGTGGCAGAAGAAGGCAGAACAACCGAAGATATGCTTAAATGGGCTTATAAATAATTATTGGATTTCATTGATAATTATATATTTGACAAACTTATCATATTGTGATAATGTGATAATATGATAGAAACTTTTGCATGCAAAGAAACTCATAAAATATTTGACGCAAAATATTCCAAAAAATTTACTCTAATTGCAAAAGTTGCAAAGCGAAAACTTGATATGATACATTATGCGTACAAAGAACAAGATTTAATTGCGCCGCCGGCTAACAGATTTGAACATTTAAAAGGCCATTTAAAAGAATTCTGTTCAGTTCGAATTAACGATCAATTCAGAATTATATTCAAATTCAAAAACGGCTCCGCATATGACGTACAAATAATTGATTATCATTAGAAAGGCTTAAAATGAAAAGACCTTGTACACATCCGGGTGAAATACTGCTTGAAGAATTCGTAAAGCCCTACGGGCTTACGCAAAAAAAGCTTTGCGGGCTTTTAGGTGTCGGAATTAAGACTATAAGTGAAATTTATAATAAAAGACGCGGCATAACACCTGTTATGGCGCATAAGCTTGCAAACCTTTTCGGCACAACACCGGAATTTTGGATGAACGCTCAAATTGCCTGGGAACTTTATATGGCGCTTGAAACCAAGGGAGATGAAATTCAAAAGGTTAAGCAAATTGCCTAATTTTATTCCGCTTCCGTTATATACCCTTTAATGGCGCTTGCTGCTGCGGTGTACGGGGATGCAAGGTAAATAAAGCCTTCAGTGTTGCCCAATCTGCCTTGGAAATTGCGGTTTTGCGTTGCAAGGCAAACTTCCCCATCGCCCAAAATGCCGCCATGCACACCCACACAAGGGCCGCAGCCTGCGGGCAAAAAGCTTGCACCGGCCTGAATAAAAATCTTTAAAAGCCCTTCTTCAACGGCTTTCAGATAAATTTCTTCAGATGCAGGCACAATTAAAAGGCGCACATCGGGGTGTTTTTTCTTGCCCCGTAAAATTTCGGCCGCAATTCTTAAATCTTCAATTCTGCCGTTTGTGCAGGTGCCAATATATACCTGATTTATTTTAACATTGTGCAAATTGCGCGCAAGTTCAATATTATCAACCGTGTGCGGGCATGAAACAGTGGGCTCAATTTTGCCTGCATCAATTTCAATTACCCTTTCATATTTGGCGTCTTTATCTGCCTTAATTTCCTTAAATTTATCTTCGCGCCCGTGCGTTTTTAGCCACAAAAGGGTTTTTTCATCCGTTTCAAAAAGCCCTGCCTTAGCACCCGCCTCAACCGCCATATTGGCTAAAGTGAAACGCTCGGCCATATCCATATTTTCAATTGTATCGCCAAAAAATTCAAGAGCCTTATATGTGGCACCATCCGCCCCAATCATCCCTATTAAATGAAGCATTAAATCTTTGGCGCAGACGTTTTTTTGAAATTTGCCGTTTACAACAATTTTATAAGAAGCAGGAACTTTAAGCCACGTTTTACCTAACGCAAAGGCAACAGCGATATCGGTTGAACCCATGCCTGTTGCAAATGCACCCAAAGCACCCGACGTGCAGGTGTGAGAATCCGCCCCCGTCAGAATTTCCCCGGGGTTTACAAATTCTTCCACAAGCCTTTGGTGGCAAACGCCTTCGCCGATATCGGATAAAACTGCTCCGTATTTTTTACAAAAATCGCGTATCACAATATGGCTGTTTGAAAGTTCTTTTCTTGGGCTTGGCGCCGCATGGTCTATAAAAAGTATTGTGCGCGCCGGGTTTGCAAGTTTTTCGCGCCCCAATTTTTTAAACTCCTGTATGGTTAGAGGCCCTGTGCCGTCTTGTGTCATGCAAACATCAACGTTCGCGATTACAAGTTCATTTGGTTCAACATTTTTGGAGCTGTGTGCGGATATAATTTTTTGTGCAAGTGTTTGCGGCATATTAATTCCTCTTTTTATAAAGCCATTTTACAACAAAAATTAAAAATCGGCTAAATCGCAAAACTTTATATTTAAAATATCTGTAATTTTAAACAAAATTTTAACGCTGGGATACGCCGCCCCGCGCTCGATTTTAGAGAGGTGTTCACGCGTAACGCCAAGAAAAACGGCTAATTTTATTTGAGAAAACCCCCTTGATTTTCTCATTTTCTTAATCTGCCGCCCCAAAAGCACAAGTTGTTCATCTTTAATTGACATATTTACTATTTTCACATATACTTAAAAACAAAATGGAGCATGTCATAACCCATTTTGAAAGGCGGATAAATGAAAAAAGGGTTTACCCTTGCGGAAACATTAATCACCCTTGCAATAATAGGTGTTGTTGCCGCCCTTACAATTCCTGCGGTTGTGCGTAATTACAGAGATACACAATACAAAACCCAGTTTAAAAAAATGTATGCAGCAATTCAAAATGCCTACCAAAAAACTGTTTTCGATTTTGGTTATACGCCCGAATGCTACCATAATCAAAGTGACGGCTCATATAAGACAAATGATTGCGGCATCTTCTATGAACAATTTGAAAAAAATTTGAAGGTTGTCAAAAAATGCTTCGGCAATGCACTGGGCGGCGGCTGTGTGCCTAAATATTTTAATTATGCAGCAGAAGGCAGTGGCTGCCCGGGATTTTCCGAAAATGATATTAACAATAACAATACGGTTTATGTTTTAGCAGACGGTACAATACTAATACGTTACAGTTACAGTGTACCGATATTTTTATTTGATATAAACGGCAAAAAAAAACCAAATAAAAGCGGCTATGATTTATTCGATTTCAGGCTAAGCTATAACCCCCTAAACCCTAAAACAATATTCGATAATAATACCTGTATGCCAAGAGCACAAGGCGGAAGGTCAACCACAGCAATGCTTAAGTGGTCTTACGAGTAACTAAATCTTTTCGCCAAGCCCTCTGAAATCCACAAAAAGTCCGCATCGGAAATGTATGCCGGGCTGATAATACCCTCTATACATTGT
This sequence comes from uncultured Gammaproteobacteria bacterium, assembly GCA_964651135.1. Lineage (GTDB taxonomy): Bacteria > Cyanobacteriota > Vampirovibrionia > Gastranaerophilales > Gastranaerophilaceae > CAYYBA01. Next base: position 8,185 of record CAZYYK010000024.1, read on the forward strand.
TATTTTTTGATTTAGAAGGTTATACACCTGCCCTTGCAGGTAAACGTTCATCTTTTTATAGCTGAAAAGCTTCACCCTGCCGCCAAGCACCAAATCAACATATCCGCCCACGCGCTTGTTTCCCGTATAAACCCTTTCTGTGGCACTTTCCATGCTTGTAAATAAGGTCAGCCTTTCATTGGGCGTGTAATAAAGCGTGCCGTTAATTCTGTTTCTCGGCACTCCAACCAAATCCCAGCCTGTTTGCTCGTCTTTAGAATCTGTGTATGTATAATTTACAACCGCCTTAAACTTTTCATTGGGCTCCCACGCGGCACTTGCCTCATACCCGCTTAATTTGGCGCTGCTCACATTTATATATTCCCCGGGCCAGCCGCCGTCCCACGCGATGTAATCTTTATATTTGCTGTTAAAATACCCGAATTCGAAGTGCAGTTTTTCATCCATAAAACTCTGTTCATACCCCACATCCCAGCCTGTTAAATGTTCTGCTGTAAGGTTTTGGTTAGGATTTTGCATGCCGGGGATATAGCCGAACATCTGCTCAAAAGTGGGCGCATTAACGCTTTGCCCCCACGAGCCTCTTAATTTTGAATAGCTGTTTTTAATTTTAAATGTCGGCAAAACAATTGCAGCAGAAGCATTTGGAACAAGATATGTGCCGAACATATTATTTGCAACCATTCTTGCGCCGCCTTTTAAGAAAAAGATATCTTTAATATTAATGCTGTCTGATGCGTAAACATCGTTTTGAAACATTGAGCCGTCAAAGGAATAATCGGCAGGCGGTGTATACCAGCCCCAGTAGGTGTATCCGCCGTCTGATGTGTCTGATTTATACTTTGAATATTCCATATTGTAGCCTAAAGTGAATGTGTTCCAGTCTTTATAGTGGAAATTGTGCTGTGATACTAAATTCAAGCGTGTGCTTCTTTTATCGGTTCTGGAATCATATAAATCGTTCAAGCCCGAAGGATCATCAGGGTCTTGAAATTGATAAAAATTATATTTATCCGCATAAAGCCCGAAACGCGTTGAAGAATCGTACCAATTGTTTGGCTTTATATCAAAAATAGATGTTGACATAAAGCTTAGCTGTTTTGAATAATCGTTATTATCCTGAATAAAAGTGTCGCCCCAGCCGTTTACGCCTACACCCTTTTGCGCGTTTGAAAAGCGGATAATCTGCCGCAGCTGGGCTTTATCATCCCAAAGTTTGTAGCCATAATTTCCCGTAACGGAAAAATTTCTGTAATAATCGTTATTAACATCGGCAAGGCCGCCGTCAGGCCTGTCTATCCTTGTGCCGCCGTCTGTTTTTAGGAAAGTTACGCCTAAATAATAATCTTTCCTTTCATCCGAACCGCCGTACATAATGCGCTCTTTAAATGTGCCCAAATTGCCAAAATCGCTCTGAAGTTGCAAATCGGGCTCTCCGCGCCCCCGGCGCGTAAACATCCCCACCAAACCGCCCGAAGCCTGAGCGCCCGAAAAATTGCCCTGTGGCCCGCGCACAACTTCAATTCTTTCAATATCATCGGACAGCGCATTGTTTAAATAAAACGCGTTGTCTTTGGGGCTGTCCGCCCGAACTCCGTCAATTGTAACGCGCACTCTGTCTGTGCCGCGTATTCTAAATGAAGTTATATCGCCCAAAGAGCCGCTTCTTTGAACACTAACGCCCGTCATTTGGTTTAGAAGGTTTGAAATTACGGGCGAGCCCTGATTTTCAATTTCATCGGACGTTATAACTTCAACCCCCACAGTTGCGTTTTTCTTTAATTCAACAGAATTTGCGGGCGAATAAACTTCATTTTTCTTCAACATGCCCTGAAGCTGGGTTTTTTTGGCTTCAGACTGCTGAATTTGCGCCTGCACATCCGCTTCTTGAATGGCAAAAGCAGGCATGCATATAGCATACATTAAAACTAAACAGTAGAACTTCTTTTTCATTAAAAATCCCTTATGCTCGTAAAGATTGATTGCTATTAAATATTCCGGCTTGAAGCTGCCTTCTCACGGTTGCGGCACAGCCTTGGCTTTTAACCAAGTTTCTTTAATAACACATTAATTATATTATTTTTACAAAATAAGTCAAGAAAAAAATTATTCCATCACTTTATAAATTAATTCATCCGCGGCGGGTTTTTCATCCGATATTTCATACGCCCCTTCAACCAGTTTATATGCTTCCTGCGTTTGTTTTGTGGCGTAAATTGTGGCTAAAACATCGCCTTTTTGAACTTTATCGCCCGTTTTTTTATTTAAAATTACACCCACGCCAAAATCTATTTTATCTGTTTTCTTTTCCCTGCCGCCGCCTATTATCTTGCAGGCTTTTGCGATATCAAGGGCATTGAGCGCTTTTATATAGCCGTCTTTTAGCGCGTAAACCGCAATTTTGTTGGAATCGATTTTTAAAAGCGAATAATCTTCCAGCACTTTGCAATTGCCGCCCTGATTTGCAATAATTTCGCTGAATTTTTTTAGCGCCGCGCCGCTTTTAATTTTTTCTTCAAGCATTTTTTGGGCTTCATCTTCGCTTTTGCAAACGCTGCCGCTCACTAAAAGCATTGAGGCAATTTTAAGGGTCACTTCGTGTAAATCCTTCTGATAGTTGCCTTTTAAAAATTCAATGCTTTCTAAAACTTCAAGCGCGTTGCCTATGTGCGTGCCCAAGGGCTGCTCCATTGAGCTTATAACCGCCTTGATATTGCGATTTAGCCTGTGCCCCACATCAATCATCATTTGCGCAAGTTCTTGCGCTTCCTTTTTTGTTTTAACAAAAGCGCCCGAGCCGTATTTAACATCTAAAACAATATGGTTTGCGCCCGACGCTATTTTTTTAGATACAACAGAGGCGCAAATTAAGGATTTATTGTCCACGGTTGCCGTAACATCGCGAAGCGCGTATATTTTGCCATCCGCAGGGGTTAAATTAGGCGTTTGGGCTGAAATTGCAGCCCCTATTTTTTTAATTTGCTCCATGAATTTATCTGTTTTCATCTCGCAGTTAAAATTTTCAACAGCTTCAAGTTTATCAACCGTGCCGCCCGTGTACCCCAGGCCCCTGCCGCTTAATTTAGCGCAGGTTAAGCCGCAGGATGCCAAAAGCGGAATTAGAACAAGCGTTACTTTATCACCAACGCCGCCTGTTGAATGTTTATCGGCCACATTAGATGAGAGGTGCGAAAAATCCAAAATTTCGCCGCTATCAACATAACTTTGCGTAAGATAGGCTGTTTCATCGGCATCCAATCCCTTAAAGCACACTGCCATAAGCCATGCCGCCATTTGATAGTCTTCAATTGTGCCCTGCATATAGCCTTCAACCAAAAAATAAATTTCTTCTTTTGTGTGCTTCAAGCCTTCTTTTTTCTTTTGTATTAAGTCAACTGCTCTCATTTGTGATATACCTCATTATTTAATATTTTGCATGCGCGATAGATTTGTTCAATTAAAATAAACGCCGCTTCCTGGTGCAGAAAAGTCAATTTGGACATTGAAAATTTGAAATTCGATGCATCACGCACTTTTTCATCTAAGCCATCCGAGCCCCCTATTAAAAACACAATTTCGCTGTAATACCCTTCCTGCTGAATGCTTTTAAGCTTTTGGGCAAATTCAACGCTTGAAAGCTGCACCCCTTCAATTTCCAAAGTTATAATATACAAGTTCGGTTTATTAGCGCAATATTCATACAATTTATCGGTTTCAATGATTTTTAAATCAACAAAACCGTGCAGACGCTTTTGAAATTCCGCTATGCCGAGCTTAAAATAGGGTTCTTTAATTTTACCTTGTATTAATATTTTAATGTTCAATTTTAGATAGAATCCTTGTAAGCGTCCGGGTTGTTCAATAAATCGTAATTTATTTCATTCTCGTTATCCGCAATAACCGCCGCCACAACGGCGTCTGACGTAACGTTCACCATTGTGCGCACCATATCAATAAACCTGTCAAGTGCAAACAGGAACGCAAAACCCGCCACCAATTGCTCCGGCGTTAAACCCAAACTGTTTAAAACAAGCGCTACGGTGATAAGCCCTGCACCCGGAATTCCCGCACATGTGCTTGAAGCAACGATCGCAAGGAATGCAATTTGCACAACAAGCAATAATGAAAGCTCAATGCCATATGCCTGCGTTAGGAAAATAACCGCAATTGTCTGTACCATGGCGGTTCCGTCCATATTTAAAGTGGCGCCCAAAGGAAGCACAAAAGAACAAATTTTATTTGAAATACCGCGCTTTTCGCAGCATGTAATCGTTAAAGGCAAAGTGGCAGAAGAACTTGCAGTACCAAAAGCCACCATGATAGCCTCTGTTATTGCTGTATACAATTTGCCCACAGGCACTTTCGAAAATGTTTTTAATATAACGGGGAACACAAAAAACATCTGTAAGCCAAGCCCTAAAAGGCATACAAACAGATATTTCCACACATTTGTAAACATTGAAAGCCCGAAACTTGAAACAGCCGCGGCAGTTAAGGCCAAAATACCGGGGGCTGCCCATACCATAATCCAATCCGTTACTTTCATTGTAACCGCAAAAATTGTTTCAAAGAAAGAAACAACGGGGCGGTTAATTTCCCCAACTTTTGCAAGGGCAATTGAGAAAATAAGAACAAAAATTATAATGGGCACCATCTGCCCTGCTGCCAAAGAGGCAAACGGATTTTTGGGAATTAAGCTTAAAAATATTTGGGCAGGCTGGGTTAAATTGCTTGCCATTGTTGAATGTACAATATCCTGCATTCTGGCTGCAACATCGGAATTTATAAAAGCGCTTGCCCCAAGGCCCGGTTTGAACACAACTGCCAAAACAGCGCCTATTGTGACTGCCGCAACCGTTATAATACCGTAATAAAGAATCATTTTTTTGCCGAATTTCGCCAGCTGTTTGCTGTCTCCGACACTTGCAATGCCTATAACTATGGCGCTTATAACCAAGGGTATAACAACCATTTGGATAATGCTTATAAAACACTGCCCTATAAAATCAACAATTTTATGCACGATCGGATATTGGTCTGCGGGAAAAAGCATGCCTATAACAACACCTGCTATAAGCCCGAAGAAAATATGCCAATTCCTTTTAGCACCAAGTAAAACCGCTATCGCTATCTGTGTGGGAACACCCATATTAAAATCCTCTTTTTCTTAAATTAACTCACCTAATTTTACTATTATTTTTTTGCAATTTCAAGTTATTTTACTAAATTAGTTTGTAAAGAGGAGTAGAAAATGCCGTAAAAAAGACTACCACAAAACTTCTTCGCAAATGATACAAACACTATTGCCCCCCGTACACAACAACCCTGTTTCGCCCGTGTTCTTTGGCTTCATAAAGGGCTTTGTCCGCATCCTGATATAAAAGTGCGGGGTCTGTTTTTTTCTTGTCATACAGGCTCACACCCACGGAAATTGTAACCGAAATGGTTTTAGTGCCTTCAATTCTGTACTCTTCAATGTTGATTTTTTTCTTCTCAATTTCAGAGCGCAAACGTTGGGCAATAAGGTAGGCTTCATCAATGGTTGTGTGCGGCGTTAAAATGCTGAATTCTTCGCCCCCGTAGCGTGAAGCTATATCGTATTCACGAATTTCTTTTTTAATTATTTTTGCAACATTTTTTAAAACACAATCGCCAACCGCATGCCCGTAGGTGTCATTAACTTTTTTAAAGAAATCCACATCAAGCATAATGCAGCATAGGGGCGCATTTTGCCGCTTTGCCGTTGCAACTTCCTGCTTAAGCCTGTGCGCAAACTGGTGGCGGTTATTTAAGCCCGTCAAAGCGTCAAGAGTGGCGTGCTGCAAGATTTTTGAATAAGATGTTGCCTTATCCACCGTCAAAGACGCCTGGGATGAAAGCTGTTCCAGATATTCGATTTCCGCATTTGTTAAAGGGTCAAACCTGTTGTAGGCAACAATTGCGCCTATTGATTTTTCATCGCAAACAATCGGAAAAATGCCCATTCTGCCTTTATCTTCAATAACGGTGGAGGTGGCGGAGGCTGTTTTTTCCAAAGTCTGCCCGATGTTCTTATCCAGGCAATTTGAAGGCCACACAAGGGTATAGCCGCTTTTGCGGGGGTTTTTCAAGAAAATATAAATTAAATGCTGCGATATAAATTTATCAATCATTTCGCCCAAAATCGGCAAAATATAGTTTAATTCGTACTGCGTTTCAATAATTTTTGCAATATCCTTCATGGTTTTATAAAATTTCACGCTTGTTTCCATTTTGTCAATGTATTCAAGGGTTTTTATTGCGCGCGAAATTTGGCTTGTTATTAAATACAAAATTTGAATAAAATATTTTTGTATTTTCAATTCATCTTCCTGGAGTTCAAAATTCAGCTGCAGCACGCCGAAAGTTTTTTCTTTGCTTAAAAGAGGGAAAAACATAACATTTTCGCCCTGCGCCTTAGCGTATTTTTTAAAGTCGCGGTTAAAATCTGCAATGTTTGCGCCCGAAATTACCTTGCTGCCGTTAATTATAAACTTTGGCAGTTCATTGCTGCCTGTTTTTTGGTTGTTTTTAAAAAATTCAAAAGCACCTGTCAAAGCTTCAAAAAAGCTATCGCGGTTTAAATTTTGCCATGATTTTGTAAAATCTTTAAGCGTTTTTGCGGCTTTATTGTAGATAAAAATCTTCAAATCCGTTATTCTGACGCCGTTTTGCGCCCCTTGTTCTTTATAAACATCAAAAATGCCGCGTGTTAATTCGTTTGCGTCTTTTGCATTTTCAAAGATATTCAAAAGTTTAAATAAAAAATCAAACTGCGCGCTGTTGTTTTTTATTTCCATCTTTCGTCCGTTTCGTTTTTATTTTTTTCAAAAAACTTTTTATTGGCGCAATTTTTGAAATTCTTCAAAACCGCGCGGTCAAAATCGGATGATACTAAAACTTTGCCCTTCACATAGGTTAAATATTTTTCTTTGAAGGCACTTTGGGTGTCTAAGTATTCCACAAGGTCGTTATATTGCCCTATTGCAACCATTTTCCTTGTGACATTGTTCAGAACATCATAAATATAGCGCGTTTTGTTGCCATCGCCCTGCATATCCAAAATAAGCCCCGCTTTTTGGAATTCAGACATGGAATCCGTGTAATTTTTCATATCCTTCAACAAAATTGCCAAATTATAGTGCGCTTCATAATTAAGGGGCTCTGTATCAATTGCCCTGCAATAATTGTAGCCTGCCTGGTTAACATTTCTTAAAAGATGGTGGACTATGCCCAAATTATAATAACCCTGATAGGATTTTTTGGCTTTAAGCGCATTTTCATAAGCTTCTACGGCGTTTTCAAGATAACGGCGCGATTGAAAAGTGCGCTCGCCCGCCAGCAAAGATTTGCCGCGCCATGCCAGCCCCAGGTTATAATAAGCAACGCCGCGGTTGTGTTTATAAGTGTTTTTAACGTTAATAACAAAAGGAATATACACCCATTTTGGTTTTAATTTTATTGCCTTGTTGTATTCTTCAATTGCTCTGTCGTAGTTAAAAGTGGCTTCAGATAAGACAATAGCGTAGTCAATTCTTGCATTTAAAAAAGTGGGCTTAATTGCAAGTGCCCTTTCATAGCAATCAAGGGCGGAATAGTAATCTTCATAGCTTACGTAGATGTTGGCAAGGTTATAGCGCGCCTTATAGTGCCCCGGGTAATATTTAAGCGCCCTAAGGTAAGCTTCAATTGCCTTTTGGGGTTTATTGTGTTTGTAATATCTGTCGCCTTGATATACGTAGTAAAAGCCGGCAACTTTTTTAACCTGCCTTTTGTAAAAATCCTTAAACATAAAAACGCTTGCAAGAAAAATAAGGATGAGAACAAATCCTACAACCTTAACCGTGGTGTTTTTAAAAAATTTTATAATTTTTCGCAATTTTGAATACCTGTTAGATATCGAAAAGCCTGAAAAGCCTTTCTTCAATAAGTTCCGGTGATACTTCTTTAGATGTTTTATTTAAATCTATGGCGGTTTGATAATTGTTTGCAGCCTCAATTTTTTCGCTCAAAGCCTCATGTGCCCTGCCTTTGTTGAAATAAGCCAACACGTAATTCGGATTAATTTCAATTGCACGCTCGAAATTGGTTATAGCACAATCTGCCCTGCCAAGACCGTCTAAAAAGACAACCCCTAAATTATTATAAGCAATATCGTATTCGGGGTCAAGTTCAACAGCTTTTGTGTAATTCAATATGGATTGTTCAACCTGATCTGCCTCCCAATAAGCCATTGCAAGGCGCGAATACGAGCGTGAATCCGTGCTGTCTTTTTTAAGTGCAAGCTGATAATAGTTAATGGCTTCGTCCAAATCGCCCTGTTCATAGTTAATATCAGCTATTGTTTGATAAATTTGCGCCCTGTCTTTTGTTAACAAAAGCGCATTTTGCAGCATTGACATTGCAGCGTCATAATTTCCCTTAATTTGATAATAAATTGCCGCAAGCGCTTGTGCCACAATTGCAGACCATTCG
>CAZYYK010000025.1:0-6059 GCA_964651135.1 uncultured Gammaproteobacteria bacterium
ATGTATCAGAAATTAAGAATATAAATAAAGCACTATTTGATACAATCGGAGAAATTAAACCAAATATATATGCAATTTTTGCTACGGACAATAAAGATTCTGAATTTCGCTTAAAATATATTGGGCAAACTAATTCGAAAGGAGCTAGGACTCGGTTAACAAATCATTTAATAACTAAAAATGATAAAACAGGAGCACAGCTAGAAAAAGTTAAAAGCACCGTAAAAAGCGGTGGGCGAATTAAAATATCATTTATTAAAATTGAACCTGAAGCTTTGCGACATTATATTGAAGAACTATTAATTGAAAAATATGAAGAAAAACTAGAATGGAATGTAAACGGAAAAAATAAAAAAAGTATTCCTTAGCATAAAATGTCCGGATAAATTGACTGAGGCCTAATTTTTCTTCAAAAACGGACATTTTTGAGAGAATTTTGAATGTGCAATTAGCATCAAAGCCTAATAAACGGTTTTAAAAAATATATTTATTGACTTACCTCGAAATCTCCAGGGCAAAATTTTATATATTTAAGGGGAACTAAGTTCCCCTTGAGGTTCCCCTTTGACTTTTCTTACCGAAATGTCCTATTTTTTGCACTCACCAATATGCCTATTATATTTGAATTGTAGCCGCATTTTAAAATATACGATGGACAAAATCCGGTAAAAAAACGGCAAAAAGAATGCGAAAACGGTACTTTTTGTCAATCTCCCATTTCAGCCTCAATGATAGATATATTCTAATAATTCAGCCAAGTTCCCCTTTTCTCAATGTCCTATTAAACTTACACCTAATAATTCAGCCAAGTTCCCCGTTTCTCAATGTCCTATTAAACTTACATCCCTTCCATATTAAAAAGAGGGCAGTGCCCTCATCTAAAAACTGGGGTGGAAGGATTCGAACCTCCGGAATGTCTGGACCAAAACCAGATGCCTTACCACTTGGCTACACCCCACTGTACTAATTATCTTAATAAATCAAGGTGTAATGTCAAGCGGAAATTATTCAGTCGTCTATAATAGTGACGCCTAATCCCCCGTTTGTACTTGTGTTCCTCCTGTAATATTGTCCGTTGTTATAATAGAATTCATCTGTGCCGTCATTTGAGAAAATATCTCTTACATTATTCGGCTTTTGGTAATTATAATATTGGCTAGGATTTGTGGTTAATGAATTATTATTATTGTTGCCATAGTAATATTCATCATCATAGCTGCTGCATTGCGGGTAAACGGTGTTTTGATTATACACAGGCACGGTATAGCCTGTTAATGCTCCCTTAAAATACGATGTAATTGCCTGAGCCGGTCTTAACCAGGAAGAATGCCTGCGGTAAGCACCCGGCTGCCTGTACATTCTTGTTGCGGGTCTGCGGTTATAATAATTCGGGCGGTATGTCCGCGTGTATGCAGGAACCCAGGAGGGCAGATAGGTGGAAGTGTAGGTTGGCGCAGGTTGTTGCATTGTGTATGTGTTATAACTTGCGTAATTTCCGTAACCGTTTATTGCAACTTGCAAATTTCTTATTCTTAAAGTTAAATCTCCGCTTTGCGAAGCGCCGAACATTTTGTGCTCAAGGCGCTCAATTCTTGATTTTGTACCGTCACTGTTGTAATTTCTTGCAAAAACCCTTGTTTCAAGCTGAATTAAAGCCCTTTTATCTTTAGGGTCTACATTCGCTTCCGCAACAGAGCTTGTTAAATTTTCCATCCGCTGCTCAAGGCTGTAATTTGAAAAAGTTCTTTTGAATATTTTTCGCTCAAGCCTGTCCAGGCGGATATCTATCGGCTCGCTTTCATAAGCTTTATTTAAAACAATCTGCTCAATTTGCGTAACTTTGGGATATGCAACCTCCTTTGGATTATACAAACTGCCGTCCGCATTCATATACATAGGTTCTTCAACCTTAGGCAGGTTTGTTGCCCCAAATGCCACTTGAGTTAATAAAATCAATAAAACAATAAATATTCTCTTCATCATAAAGATAAATTAAACTATAATTGGGATATTTCAATTGTCACCTTGTCCTCACGGAGTGCTACTTTAGAAAACATAAAAACTTAAAAGGCAAATATAAAAATTTACGTGTTTTATAAAAACATTAAACGAGAGAAGGAATTTAAGATATGAGAATTTTACCGATTAGTTTGATACCTTTTAAATCAATGATAGTTTTGAATGAAAAACAACCGCAACAAACCGTAGCTGCGGCTCCCAGGGATATTGCAAATTTTACAAGGGAAACTAAAGTTAGTAATGACGGCACTAAAACAACAACAGAGCGCACAAAAAGCGGCGTTTTAAGACGCATTGAAACTGAGGTGCCGAACGGAACAGGCACTTTTACAGATTACGCAGAAGACGGTAAAACAATTTCCAGGTGCGGTGTTTCTACAGGCAAAGGCCACCAAGTTATAACCGTGTATTATCCTGACGGGGAAACACTTCAAAGTCTTGCAGAAATTAACCCTGACGGTACTTCAACTTCCAGAGGCTATTCCCCTGAAGGAATATTGGTGCGCCACGAAAAGATAATGAAAAAAGGAAGAACGGTTGTTGTGGACCTTCCCTTAGACGGCACAAAGAAAGTGACCCAAATGCATAAACACGGCATCAGCACGGCAACTTATTTTGATGCGGACAATAACCCTAAATGCGAATTTGATATGGTTCGCGGCAGCTTGTTGCGCACAAGGTTTTATGGGCCATTGGGCGATTATACCGAAACAAAATTTTTAGAAGGCGGTGCTCTTGAAACCGTACAAGGCAGAGCCGAAAAAGTTCAAATTGCAGGCACAACGGTATACAATAATGCCAACGGCACAAGAGATTTTGTAACAAGAAACCTTGACGGCAGCATAACGTTGGAACCTTGTGACAGCGACGGTTTACCGCTGGGCGGGGCGCAATAGTTTTAAGGGGAATAACCCCTTAAGAGCGTTGAAACGGAAATTAAGCCGCTTCTGTAAAGAAGTTCTATTTGGCTTATGTTGTATGCAGCCCTTGCCCTTGAAAGTTCAACACTTATGCGTGTTTTTTCTGTTTGTGCCTGAAGAACGTCAAGCAAAATAGTTTCTCCTTCAGAAAATTTCCCCGTGGCAATTTGCGCCGAAACCGTGGATAATTCCAACTGTTTTGAATTAAGTTCTATTTTCCTCATAAATTTATTTGAATCTATTTCGGCTGTTAAGATTCTTTCTTTTATATCTCTTCTTGCCTGCTCAAGAGCATGTGTTTTTGATTCAATTTGTTTATCCATAGCCCGCACTTTTGTTAATGTCCCAAGCCCTAAATTTTCCCCCAGCGGAAGTATAGCATTAAGACCTATTTGAGTGTTAGGAAAAACGCCCATGCGCACTGTACCCTGATAAGAATATTGTGCATAAAAATCTACTTTTGGAACAAAATCACATAAAATTTTAGAGCGATCGTTTTTCAGAGAAGCTATTTCTTTTTCCAACGCCTTTAAACTAGGCTCAATATCAACCGCCACTTGATAAATTGCCTCTCCATCTTCTCCTTCATTAAAAAGCTTATACTCTTTTATGGTTTTTTCAATCGGCATTAGAGGGGATGAAACTTCAACCCCCATTGAATTTGCAAGCTTTAGCGCATTTGTCTTGAAATCGTTCATTGAAATTAAAAGGTCAATTTCTGCCTGTTTTAATTCAATATCGGTTCTTATCACATCAAATTTTTCGCCTGCACCAACGTCATACAGTGCTTTTGCAATTTCATACTGATAAGCTCTTTCTTTGAGGTTGATAAAAAACCTTTCAATCACAATTTTTGTCTCAAGAAGCCTGTAATAATTCACGGCAACCCTGTATAAAATTTCATTATTTGTTGTGGCAAATTTAAAATTTTGAGATTTTTTCAGATTTTTTTGCGACATTGCCTGGAAAATTGTTTTGCCGCCCTGCGTTAAATCGTGTGAAATATACCCTGCCCCGAACAATGCTGTTTCATCCAACTCTTCAAGCAAAGCGCCGCCAACCAAAAGCGAGCCGTGATAGTGGGTAATAAAACCCTGTAATCCCACTTGCGGCAAAAAGGCAGAGAGCGCATTTTTGTATTCCCAGCTTTTGCTCTCATACAAAGCTTTAGCGCTTTTTAAATTATAATTATTTATTAAAGCAATTAAAAGACAATCGTCCAACGCCACATAAATGGGTTCTATGTTTAACTTTTCATGAATTTCTTTTTCAACATCAACTTTGATTTCCTCAAATTTTTCCCGGCATAAAGCTTGGGGAAACAATAATACCGCTAAAATTATTATTGCAACAATTTTTTTCATATTATAAAGACTAATCAAATTTGATAAAATAGTTAATAACTCTATGGGCTAATACAACAAGTGCGGGTAAATTTTTATAGTACAAAAAACTTTATTAATATAGAATAAAATGTTAGAATAAAATTATGAAAGAAAAGATTAAATTTATTGAAGAGGCAAAAATTAAACGAGAGCTTAAAAAAGCTCCCGAAATTGCGCATTCTAACCCAATCAAAGCAGGTTTAATCAAATTCATTAATTTCAAAAAGAGGTTTAATTTTAAAGATTTATTCTAATGTATGAAGTGAAAAACACAGTTTTTTTAAATTTTACCAAACGGCAAAAAGCTATGCTGTGCACATTTTTGCGCTCATTCGTAAAAAAATATCAAACACTTTGTGCTGAAAATATTTTGTACAAGTTTCTTGAAGAAGAACGGTATTATTATGATATAGGCAGCCCCCGCCTGTATTTTGCAGCCCAAAATGCGCAGGATGAAGGCTTTTTAACGGATTTAAAACGCTATATCAAAGCGCTTTTAAAAGATATTGAATATAAAAAAGCCCAAAAACCGCTTTTAGAAAAGCAAAAAGAATTTGCAAAAGAACAAAAAAAGCGCGCGCAGGAATTTCAACAGAAGCGCGAAAAGCCAACCCCCAGGCAGCTAAAATACTATAAAAATTTGTGCAAAAACCACAATATCGAACCAAAAGACTGTAATGACGCCACAAAATTTGATTTAAAAACCTGGATTGGAGAAATTTTAGAAAAATATGCATGAATTTTTTAAAAAAGTGAGTAAAATTCTGAAAAATGTAAGCGCAGAACATGAAGCGGAGACAAGGTTTTTAATTGAATGCGTTAGCGGGCAAACTTTAGTTGATATTGCGCGCGGGGATGAAATTCAAAATAAAGATGAAATCCTGACGCTTGCACAACAACGCGCCAAAACAGGGCTTCCAATTCAGCATTTAGTCGGGTTTTCATATTTTATGGGTGAAAAATTTCTTGTGAGCGCGGATGTTTTAATTCCCAGAGATGAAACGGAGCTTCTGGTAAGGCATGTTTGCAAAATCGCCCAAAACCTTAAAGCACCAAGAATTTTAGATGTAGGAACAGGCTCGGGCTGCATTTCCTGCATGCTGGCGCGCATGTTGCAACAGGAAGATTTGGAAATTTTAGCCGTTGATATTTCAACTTCTGCACTTTTGACGGCGCTTGAAAATGTGAAAACGCACGTTGCACCAAAAAAGGTTTTGATAAGAAAATCCGATATTTTTTCAAACATAAAAGAAAAATTCGATGTGATTGTGTCCAACCCGCCCTATATAGCGTATGGCACGCCCCTTCAAAAAGAAGTGGAGCATGAACCCGAAGCAGCGCTTTTTGCGCCCGATAACGGACTTTATTTTTATAAAAAAATCATAAAACAGGGGCGCGATTTTTTAAACCCCGACGGGCATGTGGCATTTGAACTCGGCGCGGGGCAGGCGGGGGATGTTAAAAAAATGTTTGAAGAAGCAGGGTATGAAAATATTGAAATTGTAAAAGATTTAGCGGGAATTGAGCGCGTTATAAGCGCTAAATATTGCAAAAGTTCAAAAAACTGATACAATTAGGATACAATTAACGAAAGGCACAAACGTTATGGAAGAAAATAATAAAGTAAGCGGGTTTACCTTAGCAGAAGTTTTAATAACATTAGCCATTATCGGTGTTGTTGCCGCGCTTACGATTCCTTCTGTTGTGCGTAACTATCAAAAAACACAAACAGTAA
>CAZYYK010000025.1:6069-10280 GCA_964651135.1 uncultured Gammaproteobacteria bacterium
TTGCCAACACCACAAACCTTGCAATAGCGGACAACGGCCCTGTAACAGGGTGGGAAATTGAACATTATACTACCCCCGGGGCTTCGGTAAATTTTGCAAATAAGTACCTGATACCATATCTAAAAGTTGCAAAAAATTGCGACAATAAAACAACCGAAGAATGCAAGTTTAGCTGGACTTACTTAAATGATTCCGCATCGGGGAATTTTAGCACTTCTTATGCCCGTTTTTTCTTGGCAGATGGCACATTAATTGCGGTTTTACCCTTTATTGGAGAATGGGCAGGTTATAATCACAAGCATGCAAATATTTATATTGATATAAACGGGCAAAAAAAGCCCAATAAATATGGCAAAGATATTTTTTATTTCACATATTATATTTTTGAAGAGTCGGATAGTAATTCAAGAAACGGAAAATTTATGCCTGTAGATTACAACTATACGAGGCAAAGTATTATGGCAGAAACAACAGGTTTGGCCTGCAACAGAAAAAAAGAAGGCGGAAACTGCGCCGCACTTATTATGAAAGACGGCTGGCAGATTTCAGACGACTACCCATGGTAAAAATTGCAAATTCGCACATAAATTTTTTCATAGTATAATAATTTAAAGAGGAAGATTTATGAAGATAGTTGCAAATAATTTAGTTAAAATATACGGCGATCGGGCAGTTGTAAACGATATTTCCTTTGAAGTTAACAAGGGCGAAGTTGTGGGGCTTTTGGGGCCCAACGGAGCCGGCAAAACCACCACATTTTATATGATAGTGGGACTTGTAAGGGTTAATGGCGGCAGCGTTTTTTTGGACGGGCTTGATGTTACAAACATGCCCATGAACGAACGCGCCAAGGCAGGCATTGGCTATCTGCCCCAAGAGCCTTCAATTTTCAGAAAACTTTCTGTTGAAGACAACCTGAAACTTGTTTTGGAAATGAACGACAAGCTGAACACAAAACAAAAGCAAGAAACGCTTGAGGTTTTGTTGGAAGAATTCGGCATTGAAAAGCTCAGGCATGCCAGCGCAATTTCTTTATCCGGCGGCGAGCGCAGAAGGGTTGAAATTGCCCGCGCTTTGGCTGCAAGCCCAAGCTTTATCCTTTTGGATGAACCCTTCACGGGCATTGACCCTATTGCAATAGGCGATATTAAGGCAAACATCTATAAACTTGCAAAAGAAAAGGGTATCGGGATATTAATTACAGACCACAACCCCAAAGCCACCCTTTCAATTACAGATAAAGCCTATGTTATTTTCGACGGCAAAATCAAAATATCGGGTGCAAGCAAAGATGTTGCCGTTGACCCCGTTGCAAAAGAATTTTACTTAGGCAAGGATTTCACACTTTAATGAAAACAAAAATTCCGATACTGGACAAATTTATTTTTTCTCAAGTTTTTCAGGCAACCCTCGTGTGCCTGTTCCTGTTTATTATTGTGTGGATTGCGCCCGAAACGCTTGTTCGCATAATAAGAGAAATTTTTATAGACCACATAACTTTGAAAATGGCGTTTATGGACCTTGTTTACGAGCTGCCTAAGGTTTTGGATAAAGCAATTCCCGTGGGCATTTTGTTGGGGGCAATTTTTACGTTCGACAAGCTTTCAAAAGACAGCGAACTTTCAATTTTGCGGGGAATCGGGCTTTCTTTTAACAGAATTATTGCAAGCGTTATTGTTTTGGGAATCTTTTTAACTGTTGCATGCTTTTTTGTGGGAAGCGAATTAATCCCCTGGGCGTCAAGAAAATCGGGCGAAGGTTCTTATTATGACAAACACTTTGTTTATATACAAAAAGATGAAATGGCGCGCCCCAAACAGGGTGTTATTGTGTCGCACTTTATGCCCAACCAGATAAAAGATTTGATTGTGATTAATTTTGCACCTGATGATAGCAATGAAGTTGTTAAATTCAGCAGCATTCTTTTTGCGGATTACGCCCTAAAATTTGACGACAAATGGGTTTTACCGCAGGCAAAACATTATAAAATAAGCGATCGCGGAATTTATGAAAAAATAGACAATGTTAAAAATTACCCGATTTTGCTTGGCCAGGAAGCGCACGATGTTTTCAAACTGATGAAAAATTCTTCAAGGCGCGAGCGCAATTTTACAACCGCTGAAATGCACAGCTACATAAAGCTTTTGAAAAAAAGAGGGTATGATGACGAGCACAATTATTTTTTGGCGCAATACTACCAAAGGTTTTTGCACCCTTTAACATGCGTTTTATTTGCCATAATAGGCTGCCTTTTGGGCTTTTCGCCCCCGCGCTCCCAAAGGCTTGTGGGCTTCACTGTTGCAGTCGGGCTTGTTTTCCTGTATTATATAACAGCACCCTTCTTTGACCTTTTGGCAGAAAAAGGGGCACTGCCGCCTTTAATAACAGTTTTAATACCGATAATATTTTTTATAATATCAATTTTTGTAATTAAAAAAGCGAGGGATTTATAAAATGATTAAAAAAATTTTATTAATATTATTCTTAATTTTATTTGCCGTACCCTGCGTTTTTGCCTACAGCCACGAGGGTGAAGACGGCATTAAAGTTATAAATAATAAACCCGGCATTTATGTAATTAAAATAGACACTAAAAAATTCGGCGCTAAAATTAAGCCTTTGGCTGATTGGAACACTCCAAATTCTGTTTATGAGCATGGGGATTACAAACTTGTTTTAAACGGCGGATTTTTTGACAGAATAACGCAAGCGCCCGTATCATATGTTGTTATAGACGGGGAATTAAAACAAAGCCCTTTTGATAACCAGCCTTTGATACAATCCCTTACGGAAGAAGGGCGTCTGGACGCTGTTTTAAGCCGCGCAGAGCTTAGAATTTACCAGAATAAATGCGGCAAGTTTTTCTTTGATATTGTAAAACACACAGACGGCGTTCCAAAAGATTGTCAAATAATACACTCGCTTCAGGCAGGCCCTTTGCTTAAACCAACCTATAATTTGCAGGAAGAAGGTTTTGTGACCCTGGACGAGGATGGCAATGTTTTAAGGGAAAGCGTGCATGTTACAAAGAGGCGTGAGAGAACAATTTTGGGGCTTAAGGGGAATGATTTATACATTATCATTTTTTCAAAAACCGCAAAAGCCACAATGAATGAAGCGCACGATTTTTGCCAGAAATTAAGGCTGAAAAAGGCAATGGCGCTTGATGGCGGCGGGTCAACGTCTGTTATTTACAAAGATTTAAAAATATTCTCTGAAGGCGATTGCGGCAGAGAAATTAAATCGTTTTTAGTTATTGAAAATTGAGGTTAATTATGAGTGACGAAAAGAATGATGAAAAAAAGACAAGAAAAATTACAAAGATTGAAATTTTTGTTATACTTATTTTAATCTTTGCATTTTCGCTTTATCTTTACCCGAAGTTTTTTGTGCAAAAAGAAATAAGGCAAAATGCTTTGGTGAAAACTAACAACGCCATTTGTGTGCAGGAAGTTTTGGCGCAGTTTTCAACAAAAAAACCGCAGGATGTTGATTTAAAAAACGCGGTTGATGAAACAATCAAAAAATTAAATGCCTTAAATAAAAACCCTGTGAACAAAAAAGAGCCTGCCTTTGTTTATGCGCAAAAATGCGCAGGGTGCGTGAGTTTGGAAATAAACGAACCCACGGGAAGCATTACATCAACAGGATACGACAAAGATTTGAACGTTTTAGCGCGCAGTGTTATGAAACCGCCGTCTTTTGTCACCTATGAGAATACGGAAAATGAACACAAGTGAAAACATAACGGAATTTAAAATTTATTGCGCTGATACGGATTTATATAATGTGGTCTGGCATGGGTCTTATTTAAGGTACATGGAAGGCGGCAGAGTTGAATTTTTGAAAGATTTCAACATAAATATTGAGGAAGTTAAAGAAAAATTCGGAATTGTGCTGCCTGTTGTAAATATTGATATTAAATATAAGACAAGCGCCAAATGCGGCGATGTAGTTCTGGTTAAAACAAAAATAGAGGAACTAAAGCCACACTATATAATATTTTTGCAAGAAATTATTGATAAAAATAATCCTGCAAGAATTTTTGTAACAGCACATGTCAAATGTACGGGCGTAACGGCCGATGGCAAGATTTTTAAGAAATTGGCAGAATTATTAAGAGGGGAAATATAAACAAATGGAATTTTTCAATGTAATGTCGGGAGTTTTTGGGCGCTGGGGGCTTTGGGGGCTTTTTTTGAACTCTTTTT
>CAZYYK010000025.1:10290-16463 GCA_964651135.1 uncultured Gammaproteobacteria bacterium
TTAATTATTTAAAATAAAACTAAATTCTTATTGTTTATACTAATGCCTAGTTCTTCTTTTATTTCAGTAATTATTCCTTCTATACTACTTTCTCACGAAACATGGTGTCTTCCTATTGTAGCCCATTTTCCATCTTTTTTTGAACTCTTTTTTAGCAAGTTTTTTTGTGGTGCCGCCGCCCGATTTTCTTTTAATTGCAATGAATTTTGCCGAACCCAACAAAGCTGTTTTTTATGCTTTTGTTACAACCGTTGCTTCTGTTCTTGGCGGTGTTGTGGGGTATTTGCTGGGTAAATTTATCGGGCGTCCCGCTTTTAACTGGTTTTTTAAATTCTTTAAAAGCAAACACGCAGATTCAAAAGCGCAGGAAAATTTTGAAAAAATTGAAAAGCTTTATGACCAATATGGCTCTTGGGCTGTGCTTTTTGGGTCTTTCACACCGTTTCCGTATAAACTTTTTACGGTTGCAAGCGGTATTTTGAACATGAACCTTACAAAATTTGTTCTGGTTTCAATTTTAGGGCGCGGGGGCAGGTTTTTTATCGTAAGTTTTGTGCTTTTGGTTTTTGGCGAAGGCATTAAAGAACACCTCAATTTTGTTATTATTTCAACGTCAATCGTTATTGTTCTGTTTTTCATTATTCTTTATCAAAAGCGCCACCATATAATTAAAAAAGATTAGTTTTTGTGGTATCATTGTATCATTGTAAAATTAAGAAAAGGAGTTTTTATTATGTCAAGAAAACCTATCATTGCAGGCAACTGGAAGATGCACAACAACACTAAACAAAGCGTTGAACTTGCAAGCGGCATTGTTGATGGCGTGAAAAAATTGAAAAAAGCGTCAATGCCTGAAGTTGTGGTGGCACCCGTTTTTACCTCAATTCCTGCGGTATCACAAGCGCTTAAAAAAAGTAAGGTTAAATTAAGCGCGCAAAACTGTTTTTATGAACCAAAGGGCGCATACACGGGCGAAATTTCAATTGAAATGCTTAAAGAATTTGAAACCGAATATATTATTATAGGTCACAGCGAAAGACGCCAATATTTTTGCGAAAGCGATGAACTTATAAACAAAAAAGCCATTGCAATTTTAGATGCGGGGTTGATACCCATTATTTGCTGCGGCGAAACCCTGGAACAAAGAGAAGCAGGCGTTTGCGATTCGCACACAGCATCTCAAATAATGAAGGCATTAGAAGGTATTAAGCCTGATGATATTGAAAAAATTGTTATAGCATACGAACCCATTTGGGCAATTGGCACGGGCAAAACGTGCGATAGCAAAGAGGCTAACAGAGTTATTAAAAATATCAGAAAAACAGTAGCGCAAATTGCGGGCAAACATGTTGCGGATAAAGTAAGAATTTTATACGGCGGAAGCGTTAAACCTTCGACCATTAAAGAACAAATGGCGCAAACAGATATAGACGGCGCCCTTGTTGGCGGCGCAAGCCTTGAAATTGAAAGCTTTGTTGAAATTGTAAAAGGTGCAATGTAATTAAATTGCAATAAAAAAAGACCGATGTTAAAATCGGTCTTTTTTAAAATTTTATTTTCCTGCAAAATTTAAGAACTTATCCGTTAATTTTTTAACGGCATCTTCTGTAAAAAGTTCCTGATTTTCAACAAACTCTTTGATATTTTTCTTCGGATTTAGCATATAAACCGTGGGAAAAGCCTCAATTTTATATTCTTCCACAAGTTGTTGGTTTTTTTCGTCGCTACAGTCAATAAAAGCAATTGCTAAATTATCCTTAATTTTCGGGTCTTTTATAATTGCATCGAACGTGGATGCAAATTTTTTGCAAAAGCCGCACCAGTCAACATAAAACCAGGCAATGACAGGCTTACCTGTTTTAAGCGCTTTTTCCATACTCTGGCCTTTATCATATTTTTCTGAAATAAGAAAATCATGCTCCGGCACTGCTTTTAAATCAATTTGTGTTGCTTTTAGAAATTTGTTAAATTTTTTGTGAAGAATAACAGTTTCTGTCATTGAAATAAGCGAAAATACCAAAATTAAGCCCAAAACAAGGCATCTAATTTTTTGGCAGTAGCTTTTTTCTTCCTTCATTCCGCATGCATTTTGTTCATTGTTATCCATTTTTTTCTCCTTCTGATTTATTGAATCCTATATAGTCGCTGAATAAATTTGAGTTGTATAAAGCCATTATAGATGAACAATTATAACCTTCCAAATATTCATTTTTAAAGTTTAGCACAATTTCTTTAAAAGTGCCAACTTTTTTTAAATTGCAAAATTCCAAAGCGTTATTAAAAATATCAAGCTTGTCTTTGTGTTTTTCAATAATACCCAGGGGCACTGCCTTATCGGCCAAAAAGTTCAAAATGCAATCTTGCGCATTTTCAACGGCTGCACCTTTCATAATTTTTTCAAAAGTGCCCAGGAAAGGCACGGCAAAAAGCCCCTGTTCTTTTGTAACGTAAAGCCCCACGTCATATTCCCGGTTGGACGCACCAAAGCCGCCGGCTGCGTTTTTCAAAAATTCGTCATCGGCATTTTGCTCAAGCGCGAAAAACCCGTATTTTGAAGGTTCTTTAACAAATTCTTTTAAATCAATTTTTTCGCCTTTGTAATAGCGTTCAAAATTTTGTATTAAATTATCCGCCAAAAAATTTGTTGTTATAACAGTATCTTTTTTAAAATATTTTGTAAAACAGTCATAAATTTTGGCGGAATCTTCTTTTAATTGAGCCAATTTTTCAGGGTTTTGCCAGCAAATATTTTCAGGGTTTTCAATCAATATTTTAAGCGCAAGGGTTTGCGCGCCCAAAGCAGAATTTGACCCCAAAACATCAAAAATATTTAAAATGTAAAATTCGCCCCTGAATTGGATAATGCGCGCTATTATAAAATCTTTAATGCCAATGCCCCTTAAACTTGTTGTTTTTGCAAGCGCTATAAGGTTAAATTCCCTTTCATTTATCAAAGAATACACTTGAAAGGAATTTTTTGATATTCTTTTAATTTCAAAAACAGATAAAAAAGCGTTTTTAAAAGAATTTAAAATGTCCTTCTCGCAAACATCGTTTTGAATGTAATAATCTAAAACACGCTGTCCCGCGCGCATTTTGCCTTCAAAAATATATTCTGTTGCAACCTCAATAAATTGGCTGTCTGTTTGAATTTCAATTTTATTTTGGGCTATATAATGTTCAAAATCCTTACCCAAAGGCTCATTTACGGCTAAAAAATCGTAAAGCTTGCCTGTGGCGGCACTTATATGGTTTAGCGTTTCAATAACAGGCATTAAATTTCTCCTCTTTTTAAATAAAGCAAATATTCAACATTTCCGCTCTTGCCTCCCGTTATCGGAGATGGCACAACGCCTGCACTCACAAGGGCAAGCGTTTTTGCAAATTCTTGAATATCATCCAAAATTCTTTTGTGAATTTTTTCATCCTTCACCAAACCGCCTTTTAAAACTTCACTCACCCTGGCTTCAAACTGCGGTTTTACAAGCAAAACAAGCTCGGCATCTTCGGCAATAAAATTTAGGACATTGGGCAAAACCTTCTTAATTGAAATAAAAGATAAATCCATACTCAAAAACGTGGGCATATCGCCTTCGGGCAACTGTGAAGTTCCAAAAACGTCTTCAAATGTGCAGTTTCGGGCATTTGTTTTTTCTATGTTGTGAACACGCGCATCTGTTTTTAATTTCCAATCCATCTGATTATGCCCAACATCCACGCCCCACACCTTGATAGCACCTTCTTGCAGCATGCAGTCGCAAAACCCGCCCGATGACGCCCCTATATCAATGCAAATTTTATCTTTTAAATTTATATTAAAAGTTTTAAGCGCATGCTTTAACTTTAAGCCGCCGCGCGAAACGTAAGGCAGGGCTTTAATTTCAAGCACAGGTGCAAAATCGCGCGCAAACAAATCCTTATCATACATTTCGCCCGCTTTTGCCAAAATTTTATCTTTAAGCTTGACATTTCCCGCCAAAATATTTGCCTGCGCCTTTGCCCTTGTTTCAAAAAATCCCAGCTCCGTTAAAATGACATCCAGGCGTTCTTTCATTATTTGTATAATTCCTCTTGCAGGGCAACTGCCGCGATTTGATTGGACATAAAACTCACTTTTTTAATAGGCCCGGTTGTGTTGTATTCACAAAGCTTCGGTGCGGCATTTGGCAAGTTCAGAAGCCCTTTAAGCTCTTCATACATTTTTTGCGAATCTTCAAAATACAAAACCAGAGGCGTTGCCCAGCTTTTGCCGAAAAGAACAATTGATGTTCTTGTTTTAAATTCCGTATTGCTAAACTGCTGCGCCATTCTTATCCTCCTTTATATTAAAAAATTTCAATGCGTTTAATCCCGTTATTTCAACAACTTCATCATACATTATATCTTTGATATTTGCAATTTCTTTTGCAATGAAAGGCAAATACTTGGGGGAGTTTTCTTCGCCCCTAAAGGGGTGCGGCGCTAAATAAGGGGCGTCTGTTTCAAGCATGATATTTTCAAGAGGAATTTCGCGCGCAACATCTTTTAATTTTTTGGCATTTTTGAAAGTAACAACCCCGCCTATTGCAATCTGCCAGCCTTCTTTTACGCACTGCTTTGCAAATTCGACAGAGCCGCTAAAACAATGCATTACAACCTTTTTATGCCCGGAATTTTTCAAAATTTCAAAACAGTCAAGATGCGCGTCCCTGTTGTGAATTAAAACAGGCAAATCAAGCGCTTTTGCAATTTCTAACTGTGCTTCAAAAACCCTTTTTTGCTCATCAATATTTTCTTTATTCCAATGGTAATCAAGCCCAATTTCCCCAACTGCCGCCATTTTGGGGTGCTTTAAAAGCTCTATCATTTTATTTGCGCAATCTGCGCTAAATTTTTCGCAATCGCACGGGTGAACGCCAAGTGCGCCCAGTATGCAGTCATATTTTTGGGCAAGTTCGAACACCTGTTCAAATTCGTCAGGGGTAACGCCCGGCACAATAATTTTTTTAACCCCCGCTTCCAGTGATTCTTCCACTGTTTTTGCGGGGTTTTCAAAATAGTTTATGTGTGCATGCGTGTCAATTAACATCTCTTACCTTAAATTTTCTATAATCTCTTTTATAGCGCCAATTTCGCCTTCAAGTTCCTTAATTCTTGCGCGTGTTTTTTCAACCACATCTTCAGGCGCGCTTTTTGTGAATTTTTCATTGTTTATGCGCGCAAGCATTGGTTTTAATTCAATTTCAAGTTTTTCTGTTTTTTTATTCTGTCTTGCAATTTCCTGGTCAATGTCAATTAAGCCTTTAAGGGGCACCACTATTTTTGAATTCCCTACAACCGTTGCGGCACTTTGTTTTGGAATTTCGCCAGCCGCTAAAAATTCAACTTTTTCAACCTTGGCAAGCCTTTGAAGATAAGGAATTGTGCCCTCAAACAGTTTTTTATCGCCTAAAATTAAAATATTTATTTTAGATGAAACGGGTATGTTAAAACTTGCCCGTACATTCCTCAAAGCCCGTATGGCGTCATATACAAGCTCCATCTGCCCGCCCTCTTTTTTAAACACAAGGTTTTTATCGAATTTGGGGTATTTGCTTGACATCAAAAACCCTTCTTTTGCGCTCATAAGCTGATAAATTTCTTCTGTTATATGCGGCATTATTGGGTGCAAGAGCTTTAGAGTTTTATCCAAAACGTATGTCAAAACACTTTCGTTTTTCTGAATTTTCGATAATTCCAAATACCAATCGCAAAAACTGTTCCAGAAAAATTCGTATAAGGCGTTTGCAGCTTCGCCCAGTCTGTAATTTTGGATGTTTTCATTAACTTCTTTTGTTACTTCATTTAATTTATTTAAAATCCATTTGTCTGCCATAGTAAGGCTTTTGGGCTCTTGCGAGGGGGGTTCTTTTAAATTCATCAAAACAAACCTTGAAGCGTTCCAAATTTTGTTTGCAAAATTCCTGCCGTATTCAAATTTTTCATCTGAAAGCTTGATATCCTGCCCGCCGTACGTGCAAAGGGATGTCAAAGTGAAACGAAGCGCATCTGAGCCATATTTATTTATAATTCCAACAGGGTCAATGGTGTTGCCCTTTGATTTTGACATCTTCTGCCCGTGCTCATCCCTTACAAGCCCGTGGATGTAGACGGTTGAAAAGGGTGCCCTGCCCGTAAATTCAAGCCCCATCGCT
>CAZYYK010000026.1:0-16408 GCA_964651135.1 uncultured Gammaproteobacteria bacterium
CTCCGGACCTACAACGATAACGGAACGTGCGGAATAATCGACACGCTTACCCAACAAGTTCTGACGGAAACGTCCTTGCTTACCCTTCAAGCTATCCGAAAGGGACTTCAGCGGACGGTTACCGGGGCCTGTTACGGGACGGCCGCGGCGGCCGTTATCAATCAGCGCGTCTACAGCTTCCTGCAGCATTCTTTTTTCATTACGTACAATAATTTCGGGCGCACCCATTTCAAGAAGCCTTAAAAGCCTGTTGTTACGGTTAATTACGCGTCTGTACAAATCGTTTAAGTCTGATGTTGCAAATCTGCCGCCGTCCAATTGAACCATAGGTCTTAAATCCGGAGGGGTAACGGGCAAAACATCCATAACAAGCCAGGTTGGCTCTGTGTTTGAGGATAATAAAGATTCAACCAGCCTTAGACGTTTAATCAATTTGGCGCGTTTTTGAACAGAACCGCCTGCAGAATCAAGCTCTGTTCTGATTTCTTCCGCAAGTTCATGTAAGTTAACTTCAGAAAGCAATTCTTTGATAACTTCAGCGCCGATGCCTACTTTCAAGGTTGTTTCTTCGTTTTCTAAAACGTAGTCTTCATATTCTTCTTCGGTTAAAAGCTGCATTTTCTTGAAAGACGAATCCCCGGCATCTGTAACCATGTAGCTGTTAAAATAAATTACCTGTTCCAAATCCTTAAGGGTTGTATCCAATAAAAGCCCCAAATAGCTTGGAATGCCTTTTAAAAACCAAATATGCGAAACAGGAGCAGCCAGTTTAATGTGCCCCATGCGGTGGCGGCGGACTTTTGAATCTGTCACTTCGACACCGCAGCGTTCACATATAATTCCTTTATGACGTACGCGTTTGTATTTACCACAATAACATTCCCAGTCTTTTGTGGGCCCGAATATTCTTTCGCAAAAAAGACCGTCGCGCTCCGGCTTTAATGTACGGTAGTTAATGGTTTCAGGTTTTGTAACCTCGCCGTATGACCATTTTAAAACGCGTTCGGACGATGCGATTGAAATTCGTATATAATCAAAATAATCTATGCTTGTTGACAACTTCTTATCTCCTATTAATCTTTAAAAATTGCGGAACTTTCAAAGAAATTTATGTTCAAAAGTTCACTGTCTATATCTGATAGCACACGTTTTGGTGCTGATTTTCTTAAATCGTCTGTGTCGGACATTAAATCCACTTCTTCGCCGCCTTTTTTGGCAACAGTCATATCCAAACCGATTGATTGAAGTTCGCGAACCAACACTTTGAATGATTCGGGAATACCCGGTCTTGGGATATTATCGCCCTTAACAATGGCTTCATAGGCGCGGCTTCTGCCGTTAACATCGTCTGATTTAATTGTAAGCATTTCTTGAAGGGTGTATGCAGCGCCGTATGCTTCAAGCGCCCAAACTTCCATTTCACCAAATCTTTGTCCGCCAAATTGTGCCTTACCGCCCAAAGGTTGTTGTGTAACAAGCGAATATGGACCGATTGAGCGGGCATGGATTTTATCATCAACCAAATGGACAAGTTTCAAGATGTATGAAAGCCCCACAGAAACGGGTTCGTCAAAAGGTTCGCCGGTTCTGCCGTCATATAGCATAACTTTGCCGTCATCGCGCACCCATTCACAGCCAGCTTCTTTAATACCTTTTAAAAGTTCGCCTTTTGTGGCAATTTCAGACTGATTTGCGCCGTACATTTCATCAAACGGAGGTGCTTCATAGCAGTTGCCCGTTAAATAGGCCGCCAGGCCCAATAAACATTCATAAGTTTGCCCTACATTCATACGTGAAGGAACGCCAAGCGGGTTCAACACTATATCAACAGGTGTACCATCAGGCAAAAAGGGCATATCTTCTCTTGGCAATATTCTTGATACTATACCTTTGTTGCCGTGGCGTCCTGAAAGTTTATCGCCTACCGATATTTTACGCTTTTGTGCGATATACACTCTTATAACAGTGTTAGCGCCGGGGGGCAGCTCATCGCCTTTTTCTCTGTCAAACACCTTAACGTCAACAACTCTGCCGCCTTCACCGTGAGGTACGCGAAGAGAATTGTCTTTAACGTCGCGGGCTTTTTCCGCAAAAATTGCACGCAGCAATTTTTCTTCCGGAGGATGTTCGGATTCGCCTTTAGGCGTAATTTTACCCACCAAAATGTCATCTGCATAAACTCTTGCGCCTATGCGAACAATACCTCTTTCATCCAAATGCCTTACGGCATCTTCGGAAACGTTAGGAACTTCGCGTGTGATTTCTTCAGGTCCCAATTTTGTTTGGCGTGCGTCAATTTCAAGTTTTTCTATATGAATTGATGTGAAAACATCGTCATGAACCAGTCTTTCGGAAATTAAAATAGCATCTTCAAAGTTATAGCCTTCCCAGGGCATATAAGCAATAAGGGCATTTTTGCCAAGCGCCAATTCGCCATGACTTGTGGAAGCGCCGTCTGCAATAACGTCCCCGTCTTTAACCTTAGTGCCTACTTCAACAATAGGGCGCTGGTTAATGCAGGTATCCTGGTTGGAGCGCACATATTTTAACAGAGGATAAACGTGGATTTCGCCCTTTTTATCCTGAATGTGGATTTCTTCACCCACAACCCTTACAACAGTGCCGTCATGCGCTGAAACGGAAACCATGCCTGAATCTTTTGCGGCACGTTTTTCCAGCCCCGTTCCCACAACAGGACGTTGTGTGATAAGCAAAGGAACTGCCTGACGCTGCATGTTAGAACCCATAAGCGCACGGTTTGCGTCATCGTGTTCTATAAAAGGGATTAGAGATGTTGCAACAGAAATGATTTGGATGGGCGAAACGCCAACATAGTCAATTCTGTTGGATTTTCCCATTGTAAATTCACTGCGGTAGCGAATTGGAACGTATTCATCTTTAATTTTTTTATCTTTATTTAATTTGATATCTGAAGGCGCTACACGGAAATTTTCTTCTTCATCTGCCGATAAATAGTGAACTTCATCCGTTACTTCACCTTCTTTTACCACAAAATAAGGTGTTTCAATGAAACCGTATTCGTTAACCCTGGCATGGGTTGCCAAATAGCCTATTAAACCCGCGTTCGGGCCTTCAGGCGTTTCAACAGGGCACATTCTTCCGTAATGTGAAGGGTGAATGTCGCGAACGGCAAACCCTGCGCGTTCCCGCATTAAACCGCCCGGGCCTAATGCCGAAATACGGCGCTTGTGGGTTAATTCCGCAAGCGGGTTGGTTTGGTCCATAAACTGCGACAACTGAGAAGAACCGAAGAACTCTTTTAAGCTTGCAACAAGGGGTTTTGTGTTTAACAAGTTCAGAGGAGTTAAAGTTTCATTGTCTTGAAGGGTCATTCTTTCTTTAACAATTCTTTCAATTCTTGATAAACCTACCCTGAATTGGTTTTGCAAAAGTTCGCCCACAGAGCGGATTCTTCTGTTTCCTAAGTGGTCAATATCATCCAGTTGGCCTTCATCGTAAGTTAGGTTAATTAAATATTCAACGCCTGCCACAATATCTTGAATTGTAATTGTGCGCTGGGTTTCGGGCAAGTTTAAACTCAATTTTTTATTTAACTTATAGCGGCCTACTTTGCCGATATCGTATTTCTTGTCATCAAAAAATCTTGCTTCCAAAATTGAACGGCCGCCCGCAGCTGAAGCAGGGTCGCCGGGCCTTAATTTTTTATAAACTTCAATTAAAGCTTCATCGGTTGTGTTTGCCGTATCTTTATCAAGAGTTTTTTTCAAAAATTCAAAGTGGGTGAAAAGTGTTTCCATTTCTGCAACCTTAATTCCCAAGGCTTTGAGAAGTGTGGTTGCCAAAATTTTTCTGTTTTTATCAATTTTCACATAAACCAAATCGTTTGAATCTGTTTCAATTTTAAGCCATGCCCCGCGGTTTGGAATTAATGTGGCGTTGTAAAGACGTTTGCCCGTGGGTGAAACTTCTTTTTTGAAGTAAATACCGGGCGAGCGCACGATTTGAGAAACTATAACACGTTCCGCACCGTTTACGATAAAAGTACCTTTATCGGTCATGGTGGGGATATCGCCTATATAAACTTCTTGTTCTTTAATTTCGCCGCTGTCACGGTTAACAAGCCTCATCATAACGCGCAGCTGTTTTGCATAAGTTGCATCGTGAATTCTTGCTTCTTCAATGGTATATTTCGGATTATCGAAAGTATACTGCGGCAAAAAGTGAAGTTCAAGCCTTCCGGTGTAATCACGGATAGGCGAAAAGGAAAGGAGCTCCTCTTTTAAACCTTCTTTTAAAAACCATTCGAAAGATTTTTTCTGGATCTCAATTAAGTCAGGAAGATCATCCAAACGTGTACAGGGAATACCCATAGGAGTGACTCTTGACGCATATTCTGTTTTTGACATTTAAGTACCTCTAAATTATTTGTGTGTAATTACTTGTTTCAGTTGCTATTGCTGTTTTTGGCCTGCTATTCATAAAAGAATTTAAGTCCCGTTTTATTTTATGAACTTTTACAATCATACCGCGTAAAAGTTTGTAGTCAAGCTTTTAAATAACCAATTTTTATAATTCATAAAAATTTGTAAAAAATTGTTACAAAACTTAAAAATCATAGATATTAAGCCCCACATCTTCATCAAATTTACGTTTTAGATTGCCGTTCGACGGTATCAGGCAAATTTCCGCAGTAGCGCTTACAGCTGCACCGGCAAGATGCCCGCCAATAACGCTAAAATCCGCCTTGGACGCGCTTAGATGGGCATGTAAATAAACCTGATTGTCTTTTTGCGAAACGTTGCCGATAAGGCATGTGATTTCCATAAATTCATTGAAGGTTTTTTCGCTGTATTTTTTTGTTTCGGGGTCGAAAAAGCCCAATGTAACTGCTTTTACAGCGCCAAACCCCGTAAAAACAGCAGCTTTTATTTCTTCGGCATGACAAAAATCTTTCAAAACTTGAACGATTTCTTCATTTTTGTCAACCCTTATGAAATATTTTTCTTCAATTTGCTTAAATTTCACTTTAAGAAATATCTCCCCATATAATATTATTATATACAAAACACTAATACTTGCAATTTTTTTTTCAGCGCTGAATAATGTATTATAATATAAGTGTATAGCAAACAACACTTTAATTATTTTTAACGTCGCGGGATAGAGCAGCTTGGTAGCTCGTCGGGCTCATAACCCGAAGGTCGGAGGTTCAAATCCTCCTCCCGCAACCAATTGAACGCCGAAGGGCGTTTTTTTATTCGAACTAAAGGCAGCAAAATGGCTATTTGTAACAATTACTTCATAATTAAATATTAATATAACAAATGTTATCTTTGAGAAGCTTTTTATTTTCAGTTAAACATATCGTGAGGATTAAGTGAAATTATGAACAATTTGAGAATTACCCCATGCAACAAAGCACCGGAATATAAACCGGGAGAAATGCTTACAATAAGACCTCGTAAAAACCCCAAGCAAACTGAGGATTATCTAGTTTTAAGAGCACCACAGAACAGCAACAGCATCTTTGCCTTGCCTATAAAAGGAAAGGAAGTTGAGCTTTTCCCCGGGACACTTGCTGCTCAAAACGGTGCAAGCAACATAAAAACAACCGGCGTTTTGAATTACGTAGCTTAAATTTAAAAGCGAGTTTTCAAGATTATCTTTCAATTTAACTGTATTTTGGGAATTTGGCAAAATATAAATTTTTCAAGAATTTTAAACGTGCAATGCTTCTTTAAACTTGTCCGCCACGTATTTTTGCTCATATTCCCGTAAATCATTATTTTGAGTGCAAAAGTCGGTAACTCTGTTTTCCTGTATGCCTATATTAACAAGTTCTTCATTTATAAAAGTGATTTTGCTGTTTTTAATTAAAATTCTTAAGTAAAAATCAATATCCACAAGCCATTTAAGGTTTTTGTCAAATTCAATATTCAAACTGCGCTTAAAAATGGTGACGCTTGGCGCCCCTATCCTATTGCTTTTTAAAAGTTCATAGGGGTTTGCTTCCAAAAGTTTAACATATTTCTCGGCTTTTCTGTGCCGTTGCCTGCCTGTTTTTATCTCAACATTAACGCTTTTTGCATACCCCAAATCGCATTCGGGGTTTTCATCCATTGCATTAACAAATTTTTCAAGGGCATATCTTTTTGAAAACCAGTCATCGTGGTGTAGAATCTTTATATATTCGCCTTGTGCTATTCTGATACCTTCATTCCAATTTTCGGGTGAGCCCAAAGCGCGCGGGTTTTTAAAATATTTAATTCTTGGAAGCGGGCAATTTTTAAGATACTTTTCTATATCGTCATTGCCGGAATCATCGCTTACAACTATTTCATAGTCTTTATAAAGCTGCATTAAGACAGAATTGAAAGCCCTTTTAAAACTTTCTAAATTATTATAAGTTGGAATAACTACCGATACTTTGTACAAAAACTTAACACTCCCTCATAAAATTGTATTTTTAATATACAATAAACCATGGATAAAGTCATCAAAAATTAGTCTCACGTTATCCGTACTTATGATATAATCCTAAATACGAGTGAGGAGAAAGATGAAAAATTTAGAAAAAATAGCAGAAATGTCAAAAACTTATGACATAAAAAGTTACGATGTCACCCTAAAAAACGAACTTAAACCTTATGCGCTTCTGCATTATTTTGAAGATATAGCTTATGAACATGCCGAAAGGATTGGGGTGGGATATAGCGTTGTGCACCCTAAAAGCATCACCTGGTTTTTGTTAAGGTATAATATGAAATTTGAAAGGTTGCCAAAAGCCTGGGAAACTTTAAAAATTGTGACGCGCTCCTGCGGCAAGAAAGGCATTCAATGTTTGCGCGATTTTGAAGTCTGGACTAACGACGAATTAATAGGCAAAACAACAAGCAGTTGGATTTTAGTGGATATACAAACCAAACGTCCGCTAAACCCTGAAAAAATTGTGACATTTCCTGTAACATCGGGTGGAAGGTTCTTGCCTGTTAATTTTGGCGGTTTTAAAGAATTTGAAAAACATGATTTACAAAAAAGTTTTAAAATACGTTTTGATGATATAGATATTAACCAGCATGTCAATAATGCAAATTATATTGCCTGGGCGCTTGAAACCCTGCCTTACGATTTCAGGCTGAAAAAATCATTTTCGCAGATAGAAATTGCTTACAAACAAGAAATTACTTTCGGAAACAAGGTGTTATCTTTAATATTATTTGAAGGCAACAAAACTTTCCACAGGCTTATTTGTGAAGAAACAAAAGAAATACTTTGCGATATTATAATTTACTGGTAAAATAAGTAAAGATTTGGGGCAAATTTATGGAATATATTTTAATTATTACAACAGCCAATAATATGGAAAACGCAAGCAGCATCGCACACACGCTGGTAAATGAAAGGCTTGTGGCCTGTGTTAATGTTGTGCCGAAAATTCAATCCGTGTATTCGTGGAAAAATAAAGTTATTGAAGATAAAGAAATAATGATGGTTATGAAAACAAAGGCGGTTTTATTTGAAAAAGTCAAAGAAAAAATCCGTGAAATGCACCCGTATACAACACCCGAGATTATTTCAATGGAAATAAAGGAAGGTTCTGAAGATTATCTGAACTGGATAGATAAAGAAACCGTTTAAAATAAGAAAAACCCTCTGAAAAGTCAGAGGGGTTGCATAATTTTCATTATACAGACAAGGAGTGTAAACATGAAATTTCTTTGTA
Organism: uncultured Gammaproteobacteria bacterium; assembly: GCA_964651135.1. Taxonomy (GTDB): domain Bacteria; phylum Cyanobacteriota; class Vampirovibrionia; order Gastranaerophilales; family Gastranaerophilaceae; genus CAYYBA01. The sequence continues at coordinate 7,706 of CAZYYK010000026.1, forward strand.
TGCAGCGGCCTAAGACACGCTTGCAAACGATTGTGCTGCCAGTGCATATTGACCGGCTTGGGATAATTGAGCGAATTCGGGGACAGTCGCGAATTCGTCCTTAAGCACACCAAGGTGCTCTTCAACTCCGGCATCAAATTTCGACATAGATTTTTCAATGTCTTTGATGCGATCTTCACTTAAATAGTCACGAGGATTAATATTTTTCGCCCCAAGCCCCAGTTGCGCGGCATTAAAACTGCCTGCTGTTGCAAGAGCATCTAAAATTTGCTCTGCCGGCACTTGGTTTGAAGATAATTCTGTTTTTTGTTGGGCTACTTCTTCTTTTTGTGTTTTTTCTTCTTGCGCTTTTTTTGCAAGATGGCCTTGAACACTCAGATTAGGTATTTTAGAAATTTCATCCATTGTTCGGCTCCTTGTTAACTTGTCACAAAATATACTTCGTCATTTTTTTAATGAACTTTAGGGCTAAGGCAAGTTTTTGTTACATAAATTTACAAAGGGTAAAAGTATCTTTTTATGCTATATTTAAGATAGCAATAGTTTTTAAGGAAGAGGATATGTTAAACAAGAAATACAGAATCGGTGTTGACATTGGCGGTACAAACATAAAAATTGCGCTTGTTGATTTAAAAGGGGCGATAATTTATTCAAACACAACCCCCACAAGGGCTGAAATGGGTTATGAATATACAATTAACAACATAAAACAAGCAATTATGGACCTTATGAAAGATACAAAAGCCGCAAAAGAAACTATTGAAGCAATAGGGTTCGGCTTTCCCGGGCAAATTGACTATAAAACAGGAGTGGTGCGAATTTTGCCTAACATACCCGGCTGGATTGATGTTCCTATTGCAAAAATTATGGAAGACGAATTCGGCATACCCACACGCCTGGATAACGATGTAAGATGCGCGGCTTTGGGTGAATTGAATTTCGGCGCGGGAAAAGGCTGCACAAATTTAATATGTGTTACGGTGGGAACAGGCATTGGTTCCGGCTTAATTGTAAACGGAAAATTGGTGCGCGGAGCGTCCAATGCCGCGGGCGAAATCGGGCATATAAAATTATCTTTATGCGACGGCCCCCTATGCGGCTGCGGTGATTACGGCTGTTTTGAAGCTTACGCTTCAGGCCCTTCAATTGTCACTATGGCAAAAGAATATTTAAGAGGCGGAAAAACCTCAAAATATAAAGAACTTGCAACAGAAGAACTAAGCGCTTACATTATAGCACAGGCGGCAATTCAGGGCGATGTTGTTGCAAAAAGAATTTATACAAAAATCGGTGAAATTATAGGAATAGGTTTAGCGTCTGTTATCAACCTTTTGAACCCCGAAAAGGTTATTATAGGGGGCGGCGTTTCAGATGCGGGTGATATTTTATTCAACCCCATAAAAGAAACCGTTGCAAAACGCGCAATGCCAATTCAAGCTGCTAAAGTTGAAATTGTGCCCGCACTTCTTGGTAACAGTGCCGGTGTTATCGGCGCAAGCCTTTTAATTGAAAGTTAAAAATGCCTATCTATCTTTTTTGGGGAGATGAAGATTTTAATATCGAATTAAGATTAAACAAGCTTAAAACTACTGTTTTGGACGATGACATCAGCCCCTTAAATTACAAAAAATATGATAACCCCGATTTTGCAACTTTGGATGAAATTTTAAGGTCGCAGGGTATGCTTTTTGGCGCAATTTTGCACGTTATAAAGGCAAACAAATATTTTTTAACAAGCAGCGCAAAATTTGATTTGGATGAGAAAGAAATTGAACAATTAATAAAATCTGTCGAAAATTTAGGCGAAAACACTCATGTTGCGCTAATTTGCGAAACCCCCAAAGGGGAAGGCAAAAAACCGGACAGCAGAAAAAAACTGTACAAAGCAATTCAAAAATACGGGGTAATTGAAAGCTTTGAAGCTTTTAAGGCCTGGGAAGACTACAAAGTTGTGCCCTGGATTAAACAAAGGGCAAAAGAAAAAGATTTAATTATAAACCAAAATGCCGCCCAGGAGCTTTTTCAAACAACAGGGCCTCTTTTAAGGGATTTGGATAACCAGCTTGAAAAATTAAAACTTCTTGCCCACCCCGATAAAACAATAACGGAAGGTATGGTTAATTCTATCTGTGCGCGGGGAGAGAACATTTTTCGCCTTTGCGATTTAATTTTGGGCAAAAAATATGCAAAAGCGCTTATGGAAATATCAAAGCTTTTGGAAAAAGACACTTCTTTATCTGTAACGGCGTTTTTGCACACAACATTTACAAGGCTTATTCTGGTTAAATTAAATGAAAAATCAAGCCCGATAGAAATTGCAAAAATTTTGGGCGTGCATGAATTTGTTGCAAAACAGAATTTACAAAGGGTGAGAAATGTTGATATAAAAGAACTTGTGCGCCTAAAACAGAATTTAACCCGGGCTGAATTTCAAATTAAAACAGGCGCAATTCAAGACCCTATGGTTGCGTTTGAACTTGCGTTAATAGAACCGAAAGCGCAGGTGGCAAAATGATTTCAGATGTTTTAAAACAAAAATTCAATTTTGCATCCAAATATTTTGAGCAAGTTTTGGAAGGGCACAAAAAATTCCCCCAATCCATTGTTTTTGAAGGGCTTGACATTTTTGGGCAGTACTTTTTTTCGCTTGAACTTGCAAGGATATTGAACTGTAAAAACAGCGGCGATACGCAATGTAAATGCTTAAATTGCAGCTGGATAAGGGATAACAAGCACCCTGCCGTTATAACGGTTTCGCAGATTGATTTTCGCCCGTCGGATGACAAAACGGGCAACAGCAACATAAATGTGGCGCAATCACGCGAAATTACAAAAATTTTAAGCCAATCTTCAGATTACCACAGGGTTTTCATATTTTTAAGCGCAGGCAGGGGCGAATTGGAACATCACACAAAAAAACAGTTTGAAGAATATTCCTCTCTTAATTTTGCGCTTCCTCAAGAAAAGTGGATTCCGTCCTGGCTTAACCGCAAAATATTTGACGATGAAGCCCCAAACGCGCTTTTAAAATGTGTTGAAGAGCCGCCGCAAAATACAACATTTATTTTCCTTACAAAAAACAGGGAAGATTTAATTTCCACAATTGTTTCGCGCTCGCAAGTGTTTAAGCTGCCTTCTGAAAAATTTTCCTTTAATTTGGAAGAAATTGCAAAAATGTTTGAAAAATACCCTCATATAAACCTAAACGACGCTTTTGAAATTTCAAAAAAAATGCAGGATATGGCGCAGGGCGATTTTAATTTGCAGGAAATTTTAAATACGCTGGAACAGTATTTTGGTGAACTTTTAAAAAATAACCCCGAAAATTCGAAAATTCTGAACGACATAAAACTTATAAGCACCGCAAAAAAGCGTTTAAAGGCCTTCATAAGCCCGAAAAACACGTTTGACAGCCTTCTTGCAGATATTGCCGAATATTAAACGTTTAAGGTTTTTCTTGCAGCTTCAATCAAAGCGGATTTTTTGAAGGGTTTAAGCAAATAATCCGTTATATTGCTGCCTTTAAGCGCTTCAACTTGTGCTTTTTGCCTTCTTCTTGCCGTGCAGATAACGGGCAAATTCACGCTTTCTTGAATTTTTTTCGCAAAATCAGTGCAGCCGCCATCCAGGTCAAAATCAACAATAACTAAATTAATTGTACCAACAGATTGCAAATAGCCCAGGGCAGCTTCTTGCGAGCCTGCTTCTAACACTTTAGCACCCGCGCTTTGCAGATAATCCCTCAAAATACTTGTGTTTAGGGGGTTATCGTTCACAAGCATAACGGTTTTGCCCGTAAAATCAACCTTTTCTGTGTGTTCTTCATAGAATTTATCTTTATCAATTTTAAATTTTATCTCAAACATAAAAGACGAACCTTGATTTGGCGTGCTTTCAACGTTTAAGCTCCCTTGCATTTTTTTGATTATATTTTTTGCAATTACAAGCCCAAGCCCCGTTCCGCCGTATTTCCTTGTGGTTGATTCATCTTCCTGTGTAAAAGTTTCAAAAATTTTCTCAAGATTTTCTTTTTTAATACCTATCCCCGTATCTTCCACCGTGAATAGCACATGAACCTCATTTTCGGTTGTTTTTTGGCACTGCGCAAAAATTCTTATTTCGCCTTTTTCCGTGAATTTAACGGCATTGCTTATAAAATTGTTCAAAATTTGTTTCAATTTTACAGGGTCGCCCAGAATATAATCCTGTATTTTGGAATCAATAAAAGATACAACTTCAATGTCTTTATCGTCCTTAATGCTCGCGCAGGCAAGGCTTGTAACATCTTCCACAATATCTCTTAAATTAAAGGATGTTTCTTCCAAAACCAGTTTGCCTGCTTCAGCTTTTGCCAAATCAAGGATATCGTTGAGCAGGGAAAGCAAAAGCGAAGACGATTTTTTAATTTCACTTATATAATCTTTTTGCTCTTCATTTAAATCTGTTGCTTCCAAAAGCTGCAAAAAGCCCATAATGCCATTCATGGGCGTTCTTATTTCATGCGAGATGTTTGATAAAAAATCGCTTTTTGCGCACGATGCTTCTTCTGCCTTCTTTTTTGCCTGCTCCATAATATCTTCGTAGTTTTTGCGCTCCGTGATGTCTTCTCCAATGCCCAAAATGCCTATAAATGTGCCGTTTTCAAGTATAATCGGCGTTTTAACAACGCGCACCCATCTTCTTGTGCCTTTAATGTTTGCAGGCATAACAAAAACAGCGGTTTGGCGCGTGTTTGCAACTTCTTCATCCATTGCTTTAAGCTTCATAATGGTTTCATTATCGGTTAAATCTTTTGTGTAAAGAGTGTTGTAAACCCCTTCCCCGTGAAGTTTAGCGTCTTGAATACCGTAAAAATCCCTGTAACGCTTATTTGTAACTATATACTTTCCCTTAGCGTCTTTTACCCATATCATGCCGGGGATATTTTTAAAAATAGCAGTCAGCAAAGAATCGCGCTCTCTTAAATTGTGCTGCAAGTTATGTTTTTCCGTTATATTCCTTGAAACACCCTGCACGCCAATTAAAAACCCTTTTTCATCGTAAAGGGGCGATTTTAGCGTTTCTATAAGAATTCTGCCCAAGGTTTCATGGTTTACCCAATCTTCGCAAAAATAATTTATCTGCGTTTCCCTAACAACTTTATCCTGCTCTTTAAAGCTTTTGGCAATGGCTTCAGAGTAAATATCATCATCATTTTTGCCTATAACTTCTTCCTTGTTTTTGGCTTTCACAAGCGGCACAATCGAATTGCTGATTTCTTGATAAACTCCTTTTAAATCTTTAAAAAAAACAAAATCCGGCGTTGTTTTAAGCCAGCTTTCAAAATATAAGCCCACAAGCTCTTGCCTGGTTTTATCTTCCATATATTCACCTCTTTTTACATTAATTGTACCACTTTTTTGATTATATGCAAAAAAAATGATACAATAATTTCAGGAAAATAAGAATGTTTAATATTTTAGTTGTTGACGATCAGATTACAAATTTAAAAATTTTGAAAATACTTCTTGAAAAAGAAGGTTACGGCGTGACAACGGCAATAAGCGCCAGGGAAGCTTTAGCTGAAATTGAAAAGCAGGAAAGGGATTTTTTTGCCCTGATTTTAGCTGACATCAACATGCCCGAAATTAACGGTTTTGAATTCTGTGAAACCGTTAAAACCAAAGAGTCTTACAGGCAAAAAGCTGCCCATGCGCCCGTTATTTTCATAAGTGCGCTTACGGATGTAAATAATATCGCCCAAGGTTTTGAAAAGGGTGCTGTTGATTATATAACAAAGCCGTTTAATGCAAAAGAAGTGAGTTTAAGGGTTAAAACGCACATACAAATAATGGATTTGCAGCACCAGCTGGAGGAATACAATAAGAACCTCCAACGCAAGGTGGATGAGGCCGTGGGGCAGATTACACAAATGCAGATGGCAACTATTTTTTCTCTGGCAAAATTGGCGCAATCAAGGGATGATGACACAGGCAAACACTTGGAGCGCGTGCAGTCTTTTTGCAAAATCTTGGCAACAGAATTATCATATCAAGAAAAATATAAGAAAATTGTAACTCCACGGTATATAGAAGATATTTTTCAATCAAGCCCGCTGCATGACATTGGCAAGGTGGGCATTTCAGATTTAATTCTTCTAAAGCCGGGTAAATTAACGCAAGAAGAATTTGAAATTATGAAAACCCACACCACCATAGGCGCAAAAACGCTTGAAGAAGTTAATAAAAAATTCGGCGGCAATTCTTTTATTGAAATGGGCACTTTAATTGCCCATTATCACCACGAAAGGTGGGACGGGAAGGGTTATCCCGACCGCTTGCGTGAAAATGAAACTCCTTTATGTGCAAGAATTATGGCAATAGCGGATGTTTATGATGCGCTTAGAAGCAAAAGGGTTTACAAAGAGCCGTTTGAGCACGAAAAATGTGTGCAGATTATAAAAGAAGGTGCGGGTACACAGTTTGACCCGAACATTGTTCAGGCGTTTTTAAGGGTTGCGGACAAATTTCAAGAAGAATATATGCGTCTGCAAAGCATTGCTATTTTTAGTTAATTAAAAGAGTAGTCATCGGGTACTTTCCAGCCGTTAGCCATAATTACATCAGCGCAACAGCCGCCGCTTTCATTACAGGCAGCTTTATTATCTTCCATTGTATTTGTGGAACATTGCGGCACGATTTTACCGTTATTTGCATTCATTGTTGTAACACCTTCAGATGTTGTGTGACTGTTGCCGGCACCGTAAAAAGTAAACCAAAATACATCGCGGCCGTTCACATTTGGGCCTTTTGAGCCGTTTATGTCTATAAGAAAATTAGCATTGTTGCTTACCCCCGTTCCGGCGTAAACATACCCGGGGAAATTTGCTTGAAGTACGGAGGCCGGAATTTGGGCTGAGCTTGTTAAGTAAACAAGACCATTTTTATAACTGTAGTATGAACTTTTTGAAGTAAACATCGCAATAAAGGTACCGTCTTTTAAAAAAAACCTTGTGTATCTGCTATCAGGTGTTATCCAGGATGTTTCATCTTTATACCTGTATTTGTAATTACAGTCTGCTCCTGTCGAACTTGTACCGCAGTTTTTGACAACTTTAAGATAAGGGAACAGATATTTTGTTGCAAAATCACTGCTGCCGTGAACTCCTTGCACTATTTCCCAGTGTTGAGGATCACCGTTTTGCACTTGCGCCGTATTGAAGGCTTGAAGCATTTGCGAATAGGTTTTTTTTAATCTTGTTTCCATAACATGTTTTTGATAATTTTTAACAACCGCAGGAATTGTGAATGCTGCAACAACGCCGATTATTGCAAGGGTGATAAGAACTTCGGCAAGGGTAAAGCCATCAAACATTGTGCTCCTAGAGCACTCGGCTGATTTTTTCCTTCTATACATAATACCCACCTTATTTTAGTTTATATTTTTATTATAACATATTTTTAAGATTCCGCAATATACAGAATTCAAGATTTTATTGCTTCAGCGCACTCATCGCAAATATCCTGCGTATTTAGTTTTCTGTATTTCCAGCAGCGGCAGCATTTTTCGCCCTGTGCTGCTAAAACTTTCACGCTGTAACCTTCATCTTCAAGTTCTGATAGCACTTTATCTGTCGGCTCTTCGCCCACATAAACTTGAGAAACTATGAATAAATCTTTAAGCTCATCTTCATATTTTTTCAAAAGCGCATTGTCTGAAGCCGAGATATAAATACAAGCTTCCAAAGACGAACCTATAATTTTTTCATCAGCGCTTCTCAAAGGCTCAATTGCACGTGATACAACCTCTCTTGCCTTTAAAAGTTCTGAAAAGTCTTTCTCCAACTGCTCATTATCCCACTGATGGTTAATTTCAGGCCAATTTGAAAGCAAAATACTTTCAAGATTACCCCTTTGATTTTCAGGCGTGTTTTGCCAGATATCTTCCGCCTGATGCGGCATAACGGGTGTTAAAATCCGTGCCAAAACCTGCAAAATTTCATGCATTACGGTCTGCACTGCGCGCCGTGAGAGGGATTTTTTTCCTGCCGTATATAACCTGTCTTTTACAATATCAAGGTAAAAAGAGCTTAAATCCGCTGCGGCAAAATTTTGAAGATATTGAAAATATTTGTAAAATTCGTAATTTTCAAAAGCTTCATCCACGCTTTTTATAAGCGCATTCAGCCTGTGAAGCGCAAATTTATCAATAGGTTTTAAATCTTCATATTTAACCATATCGCTTTTGGGGTCAAAATCAAACAGGTTGCCCAGCAAAAACCTTGCAGTGTTGCGGGTTTTCTTAAAAATTTCAACAAGCTGCTTTAAGATGGTTTCACCGATTTTAATATCATTTCTATAATCCACACTTGCAGACCAAAGCCTCAAAACATCAGCCCCGTAAAGCTTTGTAACATCCTGCGGCAAAACCGTGTTGCCTAAAGATTTTGACATCTTCCTGCCTTCATCATCCATAACAAAGCCGTGCGTTAAAACGGTTTTATAAGGGGCTGTGCCTCTTGTGGCTGTGGATGTTAAGAGCGACGATTGAAACCAACCTCTGTGCTGGTCTGACCCTTCAAGATACATATCAACAGGGCTTTTGCCCCCGAATTCATCCGCGCGCGCATCCACAACACATGCCCAGGAAACGCCCGAATCAAACCAAACGTCCATGATATCGTTTTCTTTTGAGAATTCGCTGCTGCCGCATTCACATTTAAAA
>CAZYYK010000027.1:0-16135 GCA_964651135.1 uncultured Gammaproteobacteria bacterium
GTTTCAATTGCCTTAATTGCAGCATCCATAATGCCTGTGTGCCCCACCATATCAGGGTTTGCAAAGTTTACTAAAATAAAACCGTATTTGGGATTATCAAGCGCACCTAAAACATTTTCGCAAACCTGTGGCGCGCTCATTTCGGGCTGCAAATCATAGGTTTTAACTTTAGGGGAAGGCACAAGCGCACGCGTTTCTGTTTTATAGGGCGCTTCCAAGCCCCCGTTAAAGAAAAATGTAACATGGGCGTATTTTTCGGTTTCGGCTGTTCTGAATTGCAAAATGTTGTTTTTATCCAAAACCTCGCCCAAAATATTTTTCATAGTTTCAGGCTTAAATGCCACGGGAAGCGGCAATTTTTCATCATATTGCGTCATACAAACGTAACACAGGTTTTTCAGAACTTTTTTGCGCTCAAAGCCCGTAAAATCAGACATTGTAAGCGCACTTGTAATTTCGCGCGCCCTATCAGGCCTGTAATTAAAGAAAATAACAGAGTCATTATCTTCAATTCTGCGCTTTGAAATAAAGACAGGTTCAACAAATTCATCCGTGACACCTTGTTTATAAGAATTTTCAACAGCCTCAACGGCACTTTGTGCGGCGTTGCCTTCGCCTAAAACAAGGCAGTTGTAAGCGCGCTCAACCCTTTCCCAGCGTTTGTCCCTGTCCATTACCCAAAAACGCCCAATAACAGAAGCAATTTTTGGAAGATGATATTGCGCAAGTGTTTTTTCAATTTCTTCTAAATATTTAATTGCAGATTTCGGGGGCGTATCGCGCCCGTCTAAAAATGCGTGGACATATACTTCACAAAGCCCCTGCTCTGCTGCCAATTTAATAAGCGCTTGCAGGTGCGGATATACACTGTGCACGCCGCCGTCTGACACAAGCCCAAACAGGTGCAGCGCACTTTTATTTTCTTTAACGTGGTTTATGGCGGCTAAAAATTCTTCGTTCTTAAAAAAATCGCCATCTTCAATTGACTTATTAATCCTTGTAAGTTCTTGATACACAACCCTTCCGGCGCCTATATTCAAATGCCCCACTTCGGAATTGCCCATCTGCCCCTTTGGCAGGCCCACATTGCTGCCTTCCGCCTGAATTTGCGTGTAAGACATATTTTTTACAAAATTATCGTAATTGGGCGTGTTTGCTCTTGCAATAGCGTTGTTTTCCACATCAGAACTTATGCCCCAGCCATCCAAAATACATAATAAAACTCTTTTTTGCATTGTAATATCCTCTTTTGCTTTTAATATAACATAAAAAATGTTATAATTACACTATGTTTAGAGATTTTTTCGGGATTTTGAAAAAGTATTTTTACCGCTATGTTCTTCAAAGAAACTATTTTAGGGTAGGGAAATGCAACTGCTGTGGCAGGTGCTGCGAAAAAATTTACGTAAAACACGGCAAAATTGTTCTGCAAGATGCCGAACATTTTTATAAACTGCGCAAAATGCACAAATTCTATGAAGATTTGGATTTAATGGGAAAAGATGAAAACGGGCTTATTTTTGCGTGTAAAAATTTGGATAAACAAACAAGAAAGTGTAAAATACATTCCCGCCGCGCCAGAATATGCCGCAATTACCCGCAGGAAGATATTTTTAAAATGGGGGGCGATATGGCGCGAAGCTGCGGATATAAATTTGTGCCGATTTTTTCTTTTGAAAGTGTTATGGAGAAAGTGAAAAAATCAAAAAGTAAATAGCTGCGCCAATTCAACATCTAAGGCTTTTGCCAGGCGTTTTGCGGTTGAAATTGTTGTGTCTGTAATTCCCCTTTCAATGGCGCTTAAGTAGCTTGGCGAAATATTTGAATAAAAGGCAAGTTCGTCTTGTTTCCAATTTTTTTCAAGGCGCAATGCGCGGATTTTTTGCCCGAATTTTTTACACAGAATTTTATCTGATTTAAACTTTTTTTCTCCCATAAAAAAATTTTGATATATTCACACCAAAATTACAAACTATGTCATAGTTGTAATATAGTAATAACCCTTTTATATATGTTATTTGACATATTAAATTTTTAATTGTATAATGTTTATAAAAGAAAAAGGGGTATTTGTGAAAAAAGGTTTCACTTTAGCAGAAGTCTTAATAACACTTGCAATAATAGGTGTTGTTGCCGCGCTTACAATTCCCTCGGTTGTGCGTAATTATCAAAAAACACAGACTGTCACAAAATTAAAAAAAACATACTCCGCACTTGCCAACACCACAAACCTTGCAATAGCGGATCATGGTCCTGTAACAGAATGGGAAGTTGGGGAAGATGGTACAGGGCAAGCGGCAATTGATTTTGCAAATACATATATGATACCTTATTTAAAAGTATCAAAAAATTGCGAAACAAAAACAACGGGCGATTGCGCTTTTTATTATAGTCAACTTAATGATAATATTCAGCGTTCTTCAAATTCTACATATACTCGTTTTTATTTGAATGACGGAGTATTCATTGCATTAAGTATAGAAAACGGCATAAGAGAAAACGGGCTTAATTATAGGCTGGTTCGTATGCATATAGATATAAACGGTCAGAAAAAACCTAATAAATTCGGGAAAGACATATTTTTCTTTAGATATTATATATTTACCGGTACACAATCAAGTCCATATAACGGAAAATTTCTCCCTTATAGTTACAACTCTTCAAGAGATGTTTTATCAGGCAAAACAGCCAGTTCTGAAGCTTGCGGTAAAGAAGGCAACGGGTATCTTTGTGCAGCGCTTATTTTGAAAGACGGCTGGCGCATTTCAGACGATTATCCGTGGAATTAAAAAAAGCGGGTTTCCCCGCTTTTTAAATGGTTTTTCATTTTCATATTGACCGCCTTCCGCCTGTCAAATCAAAGATTTGTTCGCTCCTCAGGCTCGCACAACTCGCCTGTCGTCGCAACAGCGGCCGGGAACGGTTTTGGCTCAACGGTTTTGCTCAATGCAAACCCGCTCTCGCCTCACACACCATCGGTCAGTTCGTAAAAACCAAGCCCGTAGGGCTAAGGTTTTTACTTCACTTCCACTGTTCCGCCGGCTTCTTCAATTTTCTTTTTAATTTCGTCGGCTTCTTCTTTTTTGATGTTTTCTTTAATCGCTTTAGGTGCAGCGTCTACCAAGTCTTTAGCCTCTTTCAAGCCAAGACCCGTAATTTCTCTTACAACCTTCAAAACCGCAATTTTGTTAGCGCCTGAGGATGTTAAAGTTACCGTAACTTCAGTCGGGGCTTCTTCTGCCGCTGCTGCTGCAACCGGAGCTGCTGCAACCGCTGCAACCGGAGCTGCTGCCGATACGCCAAATTTTTCTTCCATGGCTTTTACAAGTTCTGCTGCTTCAATTAATGTTAATTTTTCAATTGATTCTAAAATAGTTTCTACTTTACTCATTTTTCTTAACCTTTCTTATTTATTCTACTGATTTTGCTGTTTTAATAACTCTTACAAGAGCGGATATAACACCGTTTATACTATAAACGATACCGCTTGCAGGAGAATTGATTGAGCCAAGGATTTTTGCATACAATTCTTCTTTTGAAGGAAGATTGGCTAAACCTTGTGCTTCTTTTGCGTTTAACACTCTGCCGTCTAAAATAGCGCCTGTGATTTCGCATTTTTTTGCTTCTTTAATAAAATCGCTTAAAACTTTGGCAGCCGAAACTTCATCGCCAAAACCGAAGGCAATTGCTGTTGGCCCTTTAAGCAAGGCTTCAATGGGTTCAAACGCTGTTCCTTTGGATGCAACTTTGCACAAAGTGTTTTTTGTAACCGTAAGGTCGCTGTGTTTTTCTTGCAAAGAACGTCTTAATTTTGAGATTTCTTCAACCGTTAAACCGCGATAATCCGCAACAACTGCCACTTTTGCGCTTTCAAACTGCTTTTTGTAAGATTCGATTTTTTCACTCTTAAAAGCTTTTGTTGACATTATTGTGAGTCTCCTTTCTTTTTGTTTGGCAAAGCCTTATAACAAAAAAGTTTTGCCGCAATACGCGCAAAACAATAACAAAAAGTTTTCTTGCTACCTCGGCCGGAAATTAAGGTTTTTATAAACCACCGACTGTCTGCGGTATTTGTGAAAAAGTATAATATAAAGTTTTAATAAAGTCAATGCTTTTGTTTTGAACAAAATCCCCACCATTTTATGTATAGTTTTTTAGGAAAAAAAGTGTATAATAATTATTATGGAAAACGAAATAATACTGACCAAAGACCAGCTTATAAACCTGATAAAGATTGCGGATATTGAAGTTAACCCCGATTTTGTGACATCTAACGATATATCACGCGCGCTTATCGCAATTGAAAAAAAATTAAACTTCTTTAATTACCCGCTCAGTTTTTTTACGGCGGAAAGCTTGAATGTTCTTATTATTGACGATATGGAATTATCCATTTACCAACTAACTTCAATGCTTAGGAAAATCGGCATGAATGTTTTTGTTTCGCGCACAAAAGAAGAAGCCGTTGCCGAAATTAAGAAAAAACACTTTGATTATATTATTGTGGATTTATTTTTGCCTGATGCCAAAGACGGGTTTGAAGTTATTGAATTTGCAAACCGATTCAAGCAGGAAAACGGCAGAGATTACAAACTTTTGGCAATATCGGGCACGGATGATAAGGCAATTATTCAAGACGCCTATAAGCATGGCGTGGATGAATTTGTGCCCAAACAGCCTAACTGGCATGAAAAAATTATGAAATTTATAGCGCTTTCCACGAGCAAAGTGAACAGCGAAGAATTCAACAAATATTTTATTAACGAAGACATTTGCGTGTTTACGATTTATAAAATAAATAACCAAAAATACATTGATTCAATTTATAAAGAAGTAAACGCAGTGCTGTTATCGGGCAAGCGCAACATAGTGTTTAACATGGAATACATTAAAATATTTTCAGATAACTATGCAGGCATTTTTGCGGAAATTTATAAAATTGCCCTGGCAAAAGAGGGGCAGTTTGTTATTGTGAAACCTTCCACAGATGTTAGGCGCGCGCTTGATTTTGTGTTTTTAACAGGCATTATTCCTATTTATGAAACCTTAGAGGATGCCGTGGGCTTTATTGAAATGCACAATTTTGTGGATTAAAAGCGTCAGCCGTGCGTGAGGCTGCGACTGAACAAATCTTTGGTTTTCCTGCCACTTTTTTAGAAAAAGTGGCGCAAAAATCGCCGCAGGGTGCTTCATTACCGAAATTTCTAAGCTCACTTTTTTTATGCTCAACAACTCGTTGTTTTTTGTTGAATCAAAAAACTCCTCAAACAGTTTCGCTCTTTATGTTCGCTAACAAATTTCTGTCCATTCCCGCACACAGCGGCAGGGGCCGGAAACCGCAAACAGTAATTTCGTTAGGAGCTGATGCATTCTACCACGGATAATCATCTGATATCTGCCAGCCGTCTTTCATAATAAGTGCCATGCAAAGCTGTTTAGAAGCATTTTTGTTACATCCCCAGGTCGCTTCATTAATCAAATGGTCTCTTGCACAAGTGTAACATTCGGGCATAAATTTACCTATATAAGAGCCTCCCGCAACATAATATTTAAGTTCAAACATATCTTTGCCATAAGCATTAGGCTTTTTTTGCCCGTTTAGGTCAATTTGAACAAAAGTATAATTGTTGCCAAGCATTACGCGGATATATGTACCGTCTGCCAAATAAAATCTTGCCCATTGGCCATAAATATCACGGGCACAAAGCCCGCTGTTATCTTTTGAACCGCAATTTTTTAGAATTTTTAAGTAAGGAATCATATAAGTATCTACAAATTTTTCCGCATCATCTCCGCTAGATGCCTGGCCGATTTCCCACCCTGTCATAGGCCCTTGTTCTGCTATTGCAAGGTTTGTGGTGTTTGCAAGTGCTGCGTATGTCTTTTTTAACTGCGTTACGGTTTGTGTTTTCTGATAATTACGCACAACCGAGGGAATTGTAAGCGCTGCAACAACGCCTATTATTGCAAGCGTTATTAAAACTTCCGCAAGTGTGAAACCTACCTTTTTCATGGTGCGCTCCTTAACTATTTAATTTTTATATTAATTATTTAATTCATATACGAATTATAATATACAACATCAAGCACCTTTTTGTCAAATAAAATATAATTGCCTTATGGAAACAAACATAAGAGCAAAAATCAAATACCTGCTTTCATTAAAGGGCTTAACAATTACAAAGCTTGCCGAGCTTATGAGTGAGAAAACGGGCGAAAAATACACTTTTCAGCGCATTTCGCACAAATTAAGGCTTGACAGGCTTACGCTTAAAGAAGCCTATATTATAGCAGATTTAATAGGATATAATTTAGAATTTGTTGAAAAGGAACAAAAACCTTAACAAAAATATTTTTTCCCGAGTTTATTACATTTGTATGAGAATCTTTAAGCCAGGTGAAGTGTGAAGGTAAATTTAAACCCGCTCAAATCTCCTCATTTTTCGGGAAATTTTTATGTTGCAACAGACGTGCATGGAAGGCTTTTGCACCAGGCAGGAATTTTGAGCGAAATTGAAAACAGAGAAAAGGGTTCAAGCAAAAAATCGACCTATATAGACGGCGGCGATTATTTTTTCCGCTTTTTTAGCATTAAAGCGGCACAAGACGTCTATTCCCTTTTTGCAAAAAGCAACCCTAATGTCAGGATGATTTTAAACCTCGGAAACGTTGAATTAGACACTTTTCGCGGCAACGAGGATGAATTTAACCGCTTGTTTGAGAAATTTAAAGACAGCAACATTGACGTAATAACTACTGAAAGAACTGCTGATATGAAGTATGTTAAGCCTTACGCGGTGGTTGAAGATGAAATTGAAGGGGGCGAAAAACAGAAGGTTTTAGTAATAGGAAGTACAACAAAAACCGGCGTGGATGATGCCGTGCAAATTGAAAATTTAAGAAGAATTTTAAAAGAGGCTGCCCAAAAAGAAGCGCCTGACAGGATTATTTTAGTGTCGCACAACAACCCTGAAATTACCAAAAAAATTGCTGACATATTAATCCAACAAGACGGCATAAAAAATTTGGAATTTGTAATAGGCGCACATTCGCATTCCCTTGAAGATGATGTATCATCAGACGCCAAAGCGCGAATTTTAACCCCGCCGGCGCAGGGCAAGGGCGCTTATGTTGTTGAAAACACAAAAGGCGGGTTTTTATATCCAAAGCCTGAAATTGGCGCTGACAGGTGGGATTATAGCACACTTGCGGGCAGCGACAGGATAATTTTAAACACCAAAAAGCCCCCTTTGCCGCAGGATAAAAAATATTTAGACATTCTGGGCTCTGACAGCGAAAATTTGTTTGAACCCGTAAGCGTAAGTGTGCAGGATTTAAGCTATCGCCAAATTGGCAAATTTGCAAATGAACCGTGTGAGATAGGAACGTTAATTGCAAATGCAATGCGCGATAAGACAGGTGCCGATTTTGCAATTCTTCTTACCATGGATTTAAGAAGCAAGCTGCCCCCTGCGGGTCAAAAAATTACTCTGTACGATGTTAGAGAAACTTTAAATGTGAATAAAAGAATATTCACCGTTAAATTGAGTGCTTCGGATTTATATGAAATTTTTAACAGCACGCTTAAAAATCAAAAAGTCCCTTCAAATAATCTTTTTATGGAATACAGCGACAATTTAAAAATTGAAAGATATGTCGATGATAGAGAAAATAAAATAAAAAGCTTGTATATTCTTAATGGCAACCGTGAGTGGGAAGAAATTAAGCCTGATGATACAAGGGAATTCAGCCTTGCGGTTTGTGATTATATTGCAAACGGCAACGTTCCCGGAAACAGAAGGACAGGGCTTGAAATGTTTGCAAGGCTTGAGGGCGAAGCAACACCTTTTTATACTGAAGATGTTTTTATTGAAGCTCTTAAAAACCTTGAAAAAAATCCTCATGAAATTAAAAAATCACAGATGGTTGATATTGTAAATATTTCTTAATTTTTGCCTGTTTGTAGCAATTTTTTCGGGCAAAAATTGTTTATTTGTATAGTGGAAGGTTAATTTATGGGTGTAGTTTCATCGGCAGTTTTCGGACTGCGAAACAGCGGAAAAAGTTTAAACGGCGATGTGGGACGCGCGCCTGCCGCGTTGGCGCAGCTTACAAGCTCTGCCGCAGAAACCGCTTCCATGCATTGGGGGTCTGTATCTGAGGGTGCTGAGAGCATTATGAAAAAAATTGACCATGTGGGTAAAGCCGTGGGTGTTTCAGATGCGGCAACAAAAGTGACTTCCATAGCATCTAAGGTGGTTAACCCTCTTTTGTGCGCGGCTGCAGGATATAGAGTTTTAAAAGATGAAAACAGGGATAAAGCGTTGATTGAAGAAGTTTGTTCAATGGGCGCAATGTTTGGGGCAGAGGCTGCTTATAAGAGGTTCAGAAACACTGTTGTTCAAAGCATGGGAAAAGAAATTGGCGCAAAACAAAAAACCATTGCACACGCCGGCGCAAAAAAAGTTTTGCAAGGCCTTGGTGAAAAGTGCAAAAATCTTTCTTCGGGCAAACAAAAAGCGCTTTTTATTGCAGCAGAACTGGGGCTTGTGGGTGCTTCAATTTTAACATACAGTTTGGGCAGAAAATTCGGGCAGCTTTTAACAGGCAGAAATGATAAAACCGGCAATTCTGCTAAAAAAGTTGATAATCCCTTTAAAAACACCTAGCAGCCCACACTTAAGCCTGCACACAAATTAATTGCCTGCCCTGTAAGGCCTTTGGCGTTATCCGATATTAAATATTTAATTAAATCTGCAATTTCACAAGGTTCAATAAAGCGTTTTTGCGGAATAATATCCAAATTTTCTTCTTTGCTTATTCCGTCTTTTGCGGCATTTTGCGCAAGAGGCGTTTCAACCCAGCCCGGATTTATTAAATTTACGGTTATATTATCCTGTGCCACTTCAAGTGCTAAAGATTTTGTAAGTCCCGAAAGTGCGGATTTTGTGGCACTGTAAAGGGCGGCATTTGCTTCTCCCACATTGCCCGCAATTGAACCTATGTTTATAATTCTGCCCCATTTATTTTTTTTCATATCTTCAATTGCAAGGGCACAAAGCCAATAAGGCGCTAAAAAATTCAAGTTTGTCATATATTCAATATCTTGTGAGTGCATTTTTTCCACGGGCGAATAAACGTAGTGCCCTGCGTTATTAATTAAAATATCAATTTTGCCCAAATATTTTTTTGCACTTTTAAAAAGTTTCTCGCAACCCTTATACGTTGATATATCAACACTCAAATAGTTTTTTTTGTTTAATTTGCGCCTGGCGCAGCCAAAAGTTTTATAGCCTGCTTTTTCAAGAATTTCTTCTGCCGCAAGCCCTATTCCCGATGATGTACCTGTAATCAGAACTGTTTTAAAATCGTTCTCAGTCATAAATTTCTATTTGTTTAAATCTCTCTTGCACGGGTGTAAGTTCAATACCTGTGTGTTTTAATATTATATCAGATATAGAATAAATCAATTCTTCTCTTTGTTCTTTTGTTAAACCTTGCATAGCTTCAATTGCGCAGTGCAATTCCGGGTTTTGATCGTACCATCTTTTGTAGTCTTTGGGGTTGTGTTCCGACATTATGTTGATGAATTTGTCGTAATCGCTCTCAATAATTTTCGGTATATTTAAAATCATATCCTGACCGACTTCTTCTTGAACTTTGGGCGGCAAAGTTTGTAAAAGCACCATAAATGTGCTTAAATATTTATCTTTATCATACCACCTTATATATTCTTTCATTAAGCCTACCAATATTTTAAGTTAACAGGATTATCCTATCAGTGAATCTATCTCTTTTTGCAAATAGCTGTATTCTTTGTAATACTTGTCGGGATTTTCTTTTGCAGCTTTCATTGTAACTTCCAGTTCAACAAATTTTTCTGCCAGTTTTGGGTCGAATTGTCCGCCCGCACACTTTTGAATTTCTTCAATAGCCGTTTGGTGGCTTAAAGCAACCCTGTAAGAGCGCGTTGATGTCATTGCATCGTATGTATCGGCAAGGGCAATAATCCTTGCCGATAGGGGAATTTCTTCGCCTTGAAGCCCGTTTGGGTAGCCTCTGCCGTCCCACCTTTCATGGTGGGTTCTAAGCCAGCTGGAAATTCCGTTTAGTTTTTTAATGCTCATAACTAATCGTTCAGAGTTTTCGGGGTGGAGTTTCATGATTTTAAATTCGTCATCGGTTAATTTGCCGGGTTTGCAAAGAATGCTTTGCGGTATGGCAATTTTGCCGATATCGTGCAAAAGCCCTGCGGTTTCAATTTCTTCCAGTTCTTTCGGGCCCAAGCCCAGTTCTTTTCCCAAAATAAGCGAATACAAAGTTACACGCACAGAATGCCCGTGTGTGTAAGCGTCTTTTGAATCCAGCGCAGATGCGATTGATTTAATGGTTCTGTAAAATAATTCTTTTAAATCTTTTAATATTATGGTTTTTGAATTTGCCAAATCAAACTTTTCAAGCCCGTCTTCAACAGCTCTTTCAACTTCTTCGGGCTGGTAAGGTTTTACAATATATTGAAAAAGATTACATTTGTTAACCGCATCGGTTAAAATTTCTATGTCCGTGTAACCCGTTAAAAGGATTTTGATAATAGAGGGGGCAATTTTATTGGCATGTTCTAAAAATACAGTCCCTTCCATAACAGGCATTTTATGGTCTGAAATAATGAGGGCAACTTCATTCAGGTTTTCTTCTAAAACTCTCAGGCCTTCTTCCCCGTTTTTGGCGGTCAGTATGTTATATTTTCCCCTAAATGTTCTTTTTAAAAGCTGAAGGTTGTGATCTTCATCGTCAACAATCAAGATAGTGTGCGATAAGTGACCTGTACGGGTATTTAAAATACTATCCAAACCTGTTGAAAACAGAGTTTTTTCAAAATTTAACAAATAACGACCCTCGCTTTTCATTCTTAATAACGTCAGATTAAGTTAGAACTTTAACAATTTTTACAAAACTTAATATTTATTTTAGCCTATTGGGCTAGGTCCTGTCAAGAAATAAAAAAGTATCTAAATAGTTTGCAGTATTGAATTAAATTGAAATTTTAATGAATTGTTTAAAGAGTTTTTGTGAAGCAAATTTGCTAAAACCTGAAATCTCTTTTGCCCCGGGCAATTTGGTCTAAATTTTGCCTTAAAACCTCTTTTGTTTTATCACTTAAAACTTTTTCAATCTCTTTTAAAATCACATCTTCACCCAGTTTTTTGGTGTCATCTGATGCGTAATCTTCTAAATATTCTTTTAAGGTTAAAAGTGCATTCGGGTGGCAGCAATTTAAAATCTGGCGGCTTTTGCACAATTCCATAAACCTGTCGCCCACACGCCCTTCGCGGTAGCATGCCGTGCAAAAACTTGGTATATGCCCCATTTGCATAAGCCATTTTATAACTTCATCCAGCGTTCTTGTGTCTACAACATCAAACTGGGCTGAATTTTCTTCTTCATCTTCAGGTTCAAAATACCCGCCCACGCTTGTTTTAGACCCGCCGCTTATTTGAGAAATCCCAAGTTCAAGAACTTTTTCGCGCGTTTTTTGACTTTCTCTTGTGGATACAATCATGCCTGTGTAAGGCACTGCAATTCTAATGCAGGCAACAATTTTTGCAAATGTATCATCATCAATTGAATTGGAAAATGTGGCGGGGTTAATATCATCTGCGGGGCATATCCTTGGAACACTTATTGTATGCGGCCCCACGCCATATGCTGCTTCCAAATGCTCGGCGTGCATTAAAAGTGCGGCAAATTCGTATTTATACATTTCAAGCCCGAATAAAACGCCCAAGCCGACATCGTCAATTCCGCCCTGCATGGCTCTGTCCATTGCTTCGGTGTGGTAATTGTAATCGTGTTTCGGGCCTTGGGGGTGCAGTTTTTCGTAACTTTTCTTATGATAAGTTTCTTGAAAAAGAATATATGTGCCGATTTGCGCTTCGTGTAATTTTTTGTAATTTTCAACCGTAGTAGCTGCAATATTTACGTTCACACGCCTTATAGCGCCATTTTTGTGTTTGGTGTCATAAATTGTTTTAATGCTATCCAAAATATATTCAATGGGGTTATTAACAGGGTCTTCGCCTGCTTCAATTGCAAGCCTTTTGTGCCCCATATCCTGAAGCGCTATAACTTCACGCGTTATTTCTTTTTGGGTCATTTTTTTTCTTGCAATATGTTTGTTTTTGGCATGGTACGGGCAATAAACGCAGCCGTTTACACAGTAATTTGAAAGATACAAAGGTGCAAAAAGCACAATTCTGTTGCCGTAAAAATCTTGTTTTATCTGCTTTGCAAGCGCGTAAATTTCTTTGTTTTTTTCTTCATCTTCGCACGCCAATAAAACAGAAGCTTCCCTGTGGGACAAGCCTTGTCTGAGTTTCGCCTTTTCAATAATTTCTTCTATTAATTTTATATTATTCTTGTTTTTTTGGGCGTATTCAAGTGTTGCTAAAACTTCATTATGGTCTATAAATTCCTGCGCTTTGTGTGATTTTGCACTGTACATTTTTGCCTCCGACTTATATAATAGCACAACGGAAATGAGGCGGCGCATTTAATTTTATAATTTTACCCAATTTTTCGACACGATAGTTGTTCTATCTCCCTCTAGAAACCATTTTTTAGGCGCTATAACAATTTTTTCCGGGTTTTCGTTAAGCCAGGCACCCCACCAGGAAAAAGAAGAATTTGCAATAATGTTGTGTTTGCAATTTTTCATTAATTCAAGGTCAAAAAAGCCTGTTTGCAAATTATTTATATCAACAACAGTATAAGGATAATTAATTTCTAAATTTTCCTTAACCCACGCTATATCATCTGAAAACAAGAAAAAATGCGGGTTTTGGGTTCTTGATGCGATATATTCAATTGCATTTTTGTAATATTCAAGATTGCAAAGCCCGAAGATTTTTTCCAAATTCAAATAATCCCCTCGGCGTACATGTAAGGATATGGAATTTGTGTTTTTAATTTTTTCAAGCATTTGGGCGTTTGCGCTATCAAGAGGAGTTTTTAAAGTAAAAGCTTTTAAAATTTCATTGCGATGGTTTATAAAATATTCTTCGTCTTGATAATACCCCTCATAATATCTGTCTTTTTTAGATTTAAGCAATTTTGGGTTGTAGGAATTTTCTCTTTCAATAATTTTGTTTGAAATTATTTTATATTTTTGAATTTTGAATATATTGCGCAAAAAGCCCGGTAAATAAGATTTCCGTACTCTTTTTTCGTTAATACATTTCTCAACCTCTTCACCGGAGGCAAATTTCGGGTCTATGTTAAAATGCCCAAGTTCATATACCCTTTTTGCAACAGGGCCTTTATGTGTCTTTATTTCTTCAAACCAACTAAGGTCAAAAAAAACATCTTCGCCCGTTGCATGTGATAATGCCACACCAAAAGCGTATTGAAACATTTGGTTGCCCAAACCACCCATGAATTTAATTATCAGCATATTTTAACTTCCATTTTTCTCACTTTTTAAACCAAAAACACCCGCAGGCGTAATTTTGCATATTTGTTTGTTCTTCATCTGCATTATTTATTATGCCGATTTCCAGTGCATTGTCAGGTATTAGCGAATAATTTATCAGTTCGAAATCTTTAAAATATTCCATAATCATACCATAAGAATAAATTCTATGAGCGTTAAATTGAAGCTTTGGTTTGCCTATAGGAACTACAAGAAGCAAGTTTCCGCGCTTTTTTAAAACCCTTTTTAATTCTTCTATTGCCTTTAAATCTCCGTCAGGGTCTATATTATCGCCGTATCTGCCAAGCCCTATGTGTTCTATTGTATGCATGCAGGATAAACTTTCAATGCTTTCATTTTTAAAATTTAAATTTAATAAATCTGCCTGTTTACACTCAAGGCCTTTCAGATTATAAATTTTGGCCGGGCGAAAATCATAAAATTCAATAGGTATAAAAGCGGATACAACAACATTAAATGTTATGCGTGATGAAATATCAACGTGTTTTTGTGGATTAATTTCCTTTAAGCACCTTGCAGCCCAAGCCTGATGATATTCATAATGGGTGTCAAACCCTGTATTTTGTGTATTATCGTCTAAACATTTCCAAAAATTTTTTTCTTGAATTAAAAAACGGTTCGTTTTATCAAGGGATTTGTATTGTTGTAAACATTTTTCAAACCAAGCTTTTTTCATACTAAGCGGTTTGTTTTTCCCTCTTATTGTATCTATAATTTCTTGTCCCAGTTCAAAATGCATTATATTTCCCCCAAGATTTATTTTTGTATAACTATAGCAAAACCGTTTCCTGCTTTATCATCAATATCTTGATATTCAATTACGTTTAATTTCATGTATCTGCACAGTTCCAAAAAATCTTGTGTAATCCAAACACTGTAATGTCCATCAATATGCGGGTCTTTTATTAATCCGCTATGCCTGTCAATTAATTCTTTTAAAGTTGTTCTTTTTTTGGTTTTGTCGTTGGTTCTTTCTTTATGCGGTACAATCATAAATAAATATCCACCCGGTTTTATCACCCTTATCCATTCTTGAATTGTTTTTACAGGGTCGAAGAAATGCTCAATTA
This sequence comes from uncultured Gammaproteobacteria bacterium, assembly GCA_964651135.1. Classification (GTDB taxonomy): domain Bacteria; phylum Cyanobacteriota; class Vampirovibrionia; order Gastranaerophilales; family Gastranaerophilaceae; genus CAYYBA01. The sequence goes on from CAZYYK010000027.1 coordinate 14,560, forward strand.
CATGGGAATTTATTACAAAATCCCATGTGTTATCGTCAAATGGCAGATTATCACCGCTTGCGACTATATCAACTTTCATGGGCTTTATTCCGAAATCATTCCAAGATGATTTACTGTATTGGGTTTCACAATCAGTATAATCTATATTTAATGTGTTGAGTTTAAAATCATTATGGCTTGAGCCGCCTATTTCAATTCCGTAAAGCCCTTTTAAATATTTGTTTGCCAACTTGCTTTCAGGGAATATCGTATGGTTTTTTTTTGACCTGAAGCTTAAGATTTTCATATTGCAAAAAAGAATATGAACTCTGCCTGTTTCTGTTATTTTTTTTTGCAATATTTTCATTTATTTTTTCTTCCAATTAAAATTTTAATTCCTAAAATTCTCATAATTTTTAAATCTCCTTCGTTTCTGATAGAAAAAATTTGCTGTAAAAAAGTCGGTTTTTTAATTTCTGTTATTAAACCAATAATTTCTTTTTGCAATTCTTTATCGTCAGTTAAAAAATCAAGCATATTTTTGCGGATGATTTCATTGTCTTTTGTCAGCTCATTACAAGGTTTGCTTATATTATTTCCGTGCCAGCGGTACTTAAGTAAAATTTCGGGTAAATTATGAAATTTTAAATATCTTACGGCATTTGACCAAAGTTCGTAGTCATGTGCACATATAAAATCTTTTTTATATTTTATATCATATTTTTCAAAATCCTTTTTCTTTAACATAACCGTGGGATGCCCCACGAAACATCCCTTTAAAATATCTAAGTATCTAAGGTTTTGCGGATGTTCCACAATTTTTGCTTCGGGGAAAAATTCAAACCAGGTTCCTAAAACAGAAACCTCAGGGTTATTATCTAAAAATTTGACCTGTTTTTCAAACCTTTCGGGAAGCGCAATATCATCGCTGTCCATAATTGCTATATATTCACCCTGTGCTAATTTGTTTGCCTTGTTTCTTGACCTTGCTATTCCCAAGTTTTCTTCGTTTTTAATATATTTTATTCTTTTATCTTTATAAGATAGAATTACATCTTCTGTTCCGTTTTCTGAGCCGTCATTTATTATAATAAATTCAAAATCGCTGTAAGTTTGGTTTAAAATGCTTTCAATTGCTTCGCGCAGCCATTCTTCTTTTGTGTTATAAACAGGCATTACAACTGAAATTTTAGGCATGTGATTCCTCCGAAATGTTAAACGTATTGTCGGCTTTTTTAATAAACTTGCCGTTAAAACAAGAAACATCGGGCAGATTATTTTTATCTTTTTCAAAGTCAAAATCTAAAATATCTTCCTGTAATTTTTTAATTCTTCTGCATATTTCATCGTTTGAATTTAAAAAACTTGAATTCAAATATTTTTTGGATAAATTTTTTCTGATACTTGACATATGGTGCATTGCAATATCATGTTTCGGGAATAAATAAAATTTGTCTTTGCCATTTAAAATTCTTGTCGGGTCTGTAAAGCAAGGAAAGAACCCTTTGCCATGGCGTTGCTTGTGCCATTTAATTTTCATAATAAAAGGGACATAAAAAGTATAAAATTCGTTATCATCGGGTGAAAAACTATACCC
>CAZYYK010000028.1:0-16074 GCA_964651135.1 uncultured Gammaproteobacteria bacterium
ATTTTTCTTACAGCCGTTTTTCTTTTGAACACAGCAGGTGTTTTTGCGCAGGAAAAACAAAATTCTTTTTTTGATTTAAACAATATTGCGGGCAACATTATAAATGCAAGCAGCGAAAACACAAAAGAAAAATCACCTTTTTTGGAAGCAAACAAAAAATTCAAGCAGGGAAATGTGAGCGTTGCCTGGGAAGATTATGCAAAATTAATACCCGGCGTTAAAAACGATTTTGCTCTTTTAAATCTTGCGCGCGGGCTTTATGAAATAGGCTTTTTTGATTTGGCCCAAAGTGCTATAAGCCAAATTAATCATAAAGAAAACATCACGTCGCAACTGGATGAACTTCAAACAGCCTATGGAGCAAATTACACTTTAAACAAGGAAGATGAAATTTATCTGGCGCGTGCGCTGAGTTCTATTTTTTATGATAACTGTGCCGAAGAAACCGCCTTTGAATTGAACAAAAAGAAAGAACTTCTTGAAAAATCAGACTACGCAAATTTTGTTATGGCGCAGGCGCAAATTCAATTAAAACAATATTCTCAAGCCCTAAATTTTATAAATAAGGCGTTGGATAAAAACCCCAAAAACACCTCTTATCTTTATTGCAAAAGCAAAATTTTGATTTTGTCTGAAAACTATAAAAGCGCTTTAAAATTTATCCAAAATCTTGAAGATAAAAACGCTTTTGGGCTTGTTTTCAAGAACGATTTTTTGGTGCAAAAAGAATATATCTTGGAAAATTTAGCTAAAAACGATGCCGATAAAAAATACCACAGTGCCAAAATTTCTTACATAAAGGGCGATTATTACAAATCCATAAAAAAATGCGATGAAATTTTAAGTACAGACAAAGAATCTTACAAAACACTGGCACTTTTAGGCGCAAACAATTTAAAAATAGGCAATTTGACACAAGCCGCGCAAAATTTTGAACAGGCGTATAAGAAAAATCCAAAATATGCCCCCGCGCTTGAGGGCATGGGCGATGTTCAATTTATAAATTTTAATTATGCACTTGCCCTTAAATATTACCAAAAGGCCTTTGAACAGGGCAAAAGCCCCCTTCTTACAAACAAAATTATGCTTGCCGTTGAATTTACGCATGACAGCAAAATAGGCGAAAAATTTAAAAAAATTGCAGCCGCAACGGATGAAAAGCCGTTTTTTGAATATTATGAAATTGCAACCACGCTTGGGCGCTACGACACTAAAGACAGGCTTTTGCGCCAGGAATATATAATTAAATCCATTGTCACATACCCCTTATATCAAAACAGCTGGGCTGAATTTGTGAAAATAGAAATAGCCAGGGCGAATTACCCTTTTGCAAAAAATATTTTGTTTGCAATCTCTTTAAGTGAAAAGATGGACTACAACTATTATTACAACTATGCGCTCTTGAATTTGGGCTTTAACAAACCCAAAGAAGCGCTTGAAAATTTAAAAATCGCTTTAAGCCTGAATGAAGATTACCTGCCTGCAAAAGAGTTGCAAGCAGAGATTTTGGCGGATATAAACGAAAGCATTTAGTCTTGTTTTTTCCCTTTTGTGGATAAAAATTCATCTTTATCTTGCGGAATATCGTATTTTGGCCTAAAAAGATTTTTTATAAAATTAATGATACGCTCGATTAAACCCGGCTCTTTTGGCAATTCGGGCTCTTGTTCGCCTTCTTTTATAAATTTGTCTTCAACAGACTCAAATTGAACAGGGGCAGCTTCTTCCTTATATTCTTCGCCCTTTGCACCTTGCTGCATGTAGCCTAAATTTCCGCCGCCCCCGTCATTTTGCATGTTTTGGGCTTCGCGGATTATGGGTTTATTGTCGGGAGGATTAATGTTAAAAGACATAAAACACCTATTTTTTATTATTATATAAAATTTTTTGCAACACTTACCCCACCAAATGGTTGATTTATGAAAGCGGCAGCCGGTGCTGTTGATATCACCAAATTCAACACAAATTCTTTACAAAACCCTGTGTGTGCGCTAACCTTTAATTATGCTTATGCATGGTGATATTGCGAGTGATAAAACAGCTATCCTGGTTGGCGAATACGCCAAACTTGTCAATTGCGGTGTAAACACGGATGAAATCCTGGTTTTGTGCCAAAGCCCCTATAAAAAAAATAATTTTATCAAAAATGCAAAAAAATTAATCAATATCCCTTCTGTGTCAAAACTCAATATCTACACATTCTTTGGGCTTTGCTATAATTCCATTCAAGAAAATTGGCCGCTGGTTGAAAATATAATAAAAAACCCAAACGCGCAAATTGAACCGTATTTGTGCGGGCTTGAAGTGAGCCAGCACATTTTTAAAAACTGCATAGAGCGCTTTGAATTTAGAGGATATAATTCCAAAATGAATTTGCTCCACCAGCTTTTTAAGCGCTACACCTTAATTTGCCAAAATGCGCTTGATGAGGATGAAATTCAAAAACGTGTCGAAATTTTGAAAGAATCTTTTGCACCTGACGCGTCTTCGGCCATAAATTCTTACAGGGCGCAAACCCTTGCCCTTAGGGCATTTGACTACTTAAGGCAGCTTGAAGCTTTTACATATATTTATAAAAACATTGAAAACCCTTTTAAATACGTGTTTTTAGATGATGCTGATGAAATAACCCCCTGCGTGCTTGAATATTTGGCGCATATAAAATCATCTGTCAAGGAATTTTTTATAGCCTATGATCCGCTTGGTTCTTCGCGCGAAGGCTATCTTTGCGCCGCAAAAACCGATTTTGAAAAATTTTTGGGCGAAAAGGCGCAAAAAACAGGCACATCAAACCAAAATGCCGATTTAATTTTTAACTCAATTAAAAACCAAAAACCGCTTTATATTGAAAACATTAAATTTGAAACATTTACAAGGCGCGATGAAATGGTGCAAAAAACCGTAAAAAATATAAATGCGCTTTTGCGCTCGGGCGCTGTGCCCAATGAAATTGCAATTTTAACACCCGATATTGACCCTGCCCTTAAATATTTTTTGAAAGGCATAAAAGCAAACGTGCAAGCACTTTCGGGAAGCGAAAAATTAGCCAAACAACCCTATATTTCAAGCATGCTGCTTTTACTTAAAATAATTAACGGCATTGATTTTGTTCTTTCGCCTTCAGCGCTGAGGTGCGCTTTAATTGAAATTTTGAACTTGAACCTTAAAGATGCCGTTAAAATTGCTGATAATTATAGTGAAACCCATGCATTTATAAATTGCGCTGAGCCAAACTACCAAAAGTTTTTGGACATTTTAGAAAATAAAAAAGATTTGGTGCTCTCGGAACAATTTTATCTTTTATGCAGCAATTTTTGTGCGCTGAAACCCGAAAACGCCCTAACTGTGGGCAAATTAAACCAGCTTTTAAAGCAAATAAGCGATTTTGAAGATGTTTTTGGCATGCAAAATGCCAAAAAACACCTGCTTGAAGCCTTAGAATACACAATTATAAGCGAAAACCCGCTGTATAGCGGCGATATTGATGAAAATGCCGTAATTTTGGGCACGGCGCAAAAAATTATTGACAGCGGCATTAAAACAAAATACCAGTTTTGGCTTGATATATCCTCTCAAAACTGGATAAAACAAGATATCGGGCCTTTGTATAACGCGTGGGTTTTTCAAAAAAATTGGGAAAAAGAAGAATTTACTTTATCGGATAACATTGAACTTTCTTTAGATAAGACGGCAAGAATTTTAAGGAAATTGTACCTTCAAAATTCGGCTGAAATTTATGCGTATCAGAGTGTTTACGATTTTTCTTACACGGAAAATTTATTCGGCATAAACAGATTTTTTGAAATCAAAGAAACTATGCGCCCGAAAAAAGCTTATAAAATTGTGCCCAGGGATGACCAAAAGCCTGTTTTGGACTATAAAAACGGCAAAATGGCGGTGAGTGCCGTTGCAGGGAGCGGTAAAACAACAATGATGCTTGCTTTAATTATGAAACTCCTAAAAACCCCTAAAATTAAGGCTGAAAACATTTTTGTTTTAACTTACATGGAATCGGCAGCGCGGCACTTCAAAGAAAGAATTAAAGAGGTGTACCCAAACATGGCTGAATTGCCGCACATTTCAACAATCCACGGGCTTGCGCTCAGGATTTTGAGGGAAAACAACAACTATGCGCTTTTGAATTTGGATGAAAATTTTGAAATAGCGGACGATGTAAGATGCGCGGCAATTATTGCGGATATTATTTATAAAGAAGGCGTTGAGGGCGCGAATGTTAAACTTTACACAAACGCCGTGCCCGCTTTTAAAAATACGGGGCAAAAAAGTGATGAAATAAACGCGCGCAAAAATCCGCTTTTTAAAAAAGTATTTGAAAAATATGAAAATTATCTGAAAGAAAATAATTTGCTTGATTACGATGACCTGCTTCTTTTGGCGCTTAAATTGATGCGCGAAAATAAAAATGTCAGGGAATATTACCAAAATTTGGCGCACTTTGTGATTGAAGATGAAGCGCAGGATTCTTCCCCAATCCAGCAGGAATTAATTGAAATTTTAGGCGGCAGGTGCGGCAATATAATACGCTGCGGGGATGTGAACCAATCCATAACATCAACCTTTTCAAATTCGGATGTTGAAGGCTTTAAGCGTTTTATTAAAAACAATAAACCCGTTAAAATGAACTGTTCCGAGCGCTGTTCAAAGGGTGTTTATTTACTTGCAAATAAATTGATTGATTATTCCGTATCAAAAAATGCAGACGCTTTTTTGGATGTTAAAATGCACCCTGTGGGCGATAAAAACCCTGTTGATAAAAAAGAATTGACAGCCAAAATTTTTAAAACACAGGCGGATGAAAAAGAATTTGTTATAAAAGAGGTTCAAAATATTTTTCAAAGCAATAAAAATGCAAATATAGGCGTGCTTTTAAGGGATAATTGGAGCGTAAATGATTGGGCGGAATTTATTGAAAGCTACAACATAAAAGTTAAGGCAAAAACAGGAGCGCTTTTGAACAACCCTGTTTTTAGCGCAATTTTTGCCGTTTTAAAATTTATTGAAACGCCCGATAACAAAAACGTTTTAAACTGCTCTAAAATTTTATGCGGCCTTGGTTTTTACAATGATTACACAGAGCTTGAAAAATATATTAAAAACCTTGATGAACCTTTTATAACAGCCATGCACGACGATTTCCCCCTGTGGTTTGACTTAAATTATTTTATAAAAAATTGTAATAAAACAATTTTGGAACTTTCTTTAATAATAGGCGATAATTATTTTAAGAAAAATCCCCAAAAGGCAAATGTTACAATAATTTCAACATTTATTGATAAAATTTTAAGACAAGAAAAAACATATGAAAATACCATACAAAAACTTGAAGATATTGCAAAAAAGCCAAATTATAAGGGTATCAATTTGTTTGAGGAACAGAGCATGGATGAAAAGGGTATTGTTGAAATTATGACCATGCACAAAGCCAAAGGCGATGAATTTGACTGTGTTTTTGTGCCTGAACTTACCGAAAACAGCCTGCCTCTTGATTTTTCAGAAGTTAAATTAAAAGAGGGCACAATTTTTATTGAAAATTTAAAAAAAGCGCCCAAAAGCGCCGATGAATTGAAAAAACAAATAGCGCAGGAAAATTACAGGCTTTTGTATGTTGCAATAACGCGCGCAAAAAAACGCCTTTATTTAACAAGCGCTTTAAAATATAAGGAATATAACAAAGTGCGCGATAAGAAAATAAACCCTGTGTTTAAAGATGTTTTGGGGGTACAATGACGCAAAATTTTTCAACACGCAAAATTGATGTTTTTTCCAAAAATTCTCTTGAGGTTTTGGAAAAAAGCGTTGAAGATTTTAAAAACCGCTTTGAATTGGGGCTTTATTTTTTAAATAAAACAGATGAAGCAAAAACGGGAAGCGCCCTTCACCGCTTGATTTTTTATTATCTGAAGGGTTTTGATATCAAAAAAATTGAACAAGCCCTTGGCGCGCGGGAAAAACAAATTTGGGAAAACCTTAAAGGAAGCGGCATTTTAAGCAATAATTTTGTGATGTTTGAAAAAACTTTTTTAACAAAATGTGAGTTTGAGGGGCAAAATTTCTTTTTAACAGGGCGTTTGGATGCGGTGTATGAAAAAAACGGGCATTACACAATTATGGATTGGAAATTAAAAAATCTGCCCAAAAACCCTGAAAGCGATTTGCAAAGCGTCATTTATCTTTATTGTGCTTCCAAACTTTTAAACACTGAAAATTTGAATATGCAATATTGCACGCTTGAGGGGCTAAAAACCGTGGCAGTGCCCTTTTTGGGAGATGAAACATATAAAAATCGGATTTTTAAAATTATTGAACCTTATATTTTGGGAAACTGAAATGCAGGGGTTTAGCTTTATTATTAAAAAAGCCGTCTCGGATGAGACGGCTTTAGTTATTTATTTTTCCATGTTTAGCAGGCGCCGCACATGGATTTTGCTTCTTCAATAACCGCTTGTGCTGCGGCTAAGCGTGCTTGCGGAATTCTGAAAGGTGAGCATGACACGTAATTCAAACCAATTCTGTGGCAGAATTTAACGCTGTCAGGGTCTCCGCCGTGTTCGCCGCAAATACCCAGTTTTAGGTTCGGTTTCACTTTAAGTGCTTTTTCAATCGCCACTTCAACCAATTGGCCTACACCTTGTTGGTCAAGCGTTTCGAAAGGATTGCGGGGCAAGATTTTTTCTTCAACATATTTGCCCAAGAATTTGCTTTCAGCATCATCCCTTGAAAATCCGAAAGTCATTTGCGTTAAATCGTTTGTGCCGAATGAGAAAAATTCTGCGTATTGTGCAATTTCATCAGCAGTTAATGCTGCACGCGGAATTTCAATCATTGTGCCGAACATATAATCAACGTCCACGCCTTTTTCTTTCATAACGTCTTTTGCTACTCTCTCAAGCAATTCGCGGTCCACTTTAAGTTCGTTCACATGAGATACCAAAGGAATCATAATTTCGGGCTTAACATCCCAGCCTTCCTTTTTAAGGTCGCAGGCAGCTTCAAAAATTGCCCGAACTTGCATTTCGTTGATTTCAGGATACATCAAGCCCAAACGGCAGCCGCGAAGCCCCATCATCGGGTTTGATTCGGATAAGCCTTCAACGATATGAAGCATGTTTTCTTTTTCTGTGGCATCTTCACCCTTTGCTCTAAGCGTTGCAACCTGTTCAATTAATTCTTCTTTTGAAGGCAGGAATTCATGCAACGGAGGGTCTAAAAGACGAATTGTCATAGGATAGCCGTTTAGCGCTTTAAACATGTCTTTGAAATCTTTATATTGCATAGGAAGAAGTTTTGCCAAAGCATCTTTTCTGGCGTCAGGCGTTCCTGCAATAATCATTTTTTGCACCCAGGGCAGGCGGTCAGGGTCCATAAACATATGTTCTGTTCTGCACAAGCCAATGCCCACAGCGCCCATTTTAATAGCGTTTATAGCGTCAGTCGGTGTATCTGCGTTTGCTCTTATTAGAAGTTTTTTGGTTTCATCAACCCACTTGAATAATATTTCAAAATTTTCGTCCATTTCAGGCTCAATTGTATGAACTGCACCTGCAAACACTTCGCCTGTGCCGCCATCCATTGAAATAACGTCATTTTTTCTGTAAACTGTACCGTCTGCGGTTGTGAGTGTTTCTTGCGCCAAATTGATTTTTAAATCTTCACAGCCTGCAACACAGGATTTGCCCATGCCTTTTGCAACAACGGCAGCGTGTGATGTCATACCGCCCCTTAGGGTTAGAACACCTTGTGCTGCTATCATACCGTGGATATCATCCGGGCATGTTTCAATTCTAACAAGTATAACTTTTTCGCCTGCATTTCCACGCTCAGCCGCTTCGTCGGTATCAAATACGATTTTACCTACAGCAGCACCGGGGGAAGCGTTTAAACCTTGAGCGATTTTTTGGGCTTCCTTGATTGCTTTGGGGTCAAAACTCGGTAAAAGCAATTGGTACAATTGGTAAGGGTCTATAAGTTCAATTGCGCGCTCTTTTGTAATAATACCTTCTTTTTGCATTTCAACGGCAATTCTAACAGCCGCTTTTGCGGTTCTTTTGCCGTTCCTTGTTTGAAGAATGTAAAGCACTCCGCGCTCGATTGTAAATTCCATATCTTGAACATCTCTGTAACCCAGCTCAAGTTTTTTGGCTATATCAACGTATTGTCTGTAAAGAGTCGGCATTTCTGTTTCCAATTCAGCAATTTGTTTTGGCGTTCTTATGCCTGCAACAACGTCTTCACCCTGTGCGTTTGTTAAATATTCGCCGTAGAATTTGTTTTCGCCGGTGGAAGGGTTTCTTGTAAATGAAACGCCTGTGGCAGAATCATCACCCATATTTCCGAACACCATTGTTTGAACGTTTACGGCAGTACCGTAGTTGTGGTCAATTTTGTAGTGGTTTCTGTATGCAACGGCACGCGGAATGTTCCAAGAACGGAAAACCGCTTCCACCGCTTCTTGAAGCTGAATATAAGGGTCTTGCGGAAATTCTTTGCATGTTTCAGCTTTAATTAAGGCTTTGTAAGGTTCAATTAAAGATTTCCAATCGTCTGCCGTTAAATCGGTATCTTGTTTGTAGCCTTTTTCTTCTTTAATTTTGTCAATGTAATCTTCAAATTTTTGTCTTTCAATATCCCATGCAACCGAGCCGAACATTGTTAAGAAACGGCGGTAGCTGTCATAACAAAATCTTTCGTTGTTTGTAAGTTTAATCATACCTTCAACTGTGGCATCGTTCATGCCAAGGTTTAAGATTGTTTCCATCATGCCGGGCATTGAAAGCCTTGCGCCGGAGCGCACGGAAACCAAAAGCGGATTTTCGGGGTCGCCGAATTTTTTGCCTGTTTGTTCTTCAACAGTTCCCAAAGCCGTTTTAATCTCATCCATAAGACCTTCGGGCATTTGATTGCCATGGTTTATATATTCCATGCAAGTTTCTGTTGTAATTGTAAGTCCGGGAGGAACCGGAAGACCCAAATTGGTCATTTCTGCAAGGTTTGCACCTTTGCCGCCCAATAAATTTTTCATTGTGGCGTTGCCTTCTTTAAAAAGCCATACTCTTTTTTGCATAATATATTTTCTCCTTTTTATTATCCTGTTAAAAAAAATCGTAACATAAACACCGGGGAAGCGCAAATTATAATTTATGCAAAATTCGGCAGGGTTATTCTACATTCAGTTCAATAAATTTAGAATCTTCAATGCCTTCCAGTTTGGCAATTTTTTCTAATGTTTCTTCTTTCACAACATCGTCTGTGTTTATAATCATAATGCTTATATCATCAGTGTTTTGCCCCAGTGCGCCGTAAGATTTTTGCGCCACTTGCATGCGTGAAATATTAACGTTATCATCCCCCAAAACCGTTGCAACACGCGCAATCATGGAAGGCTGATTTTTGTGAGGTACTAAAAGCATATATTTTTGGGGCTTAATTGAGGTTGTGTAATTGTTAATTTGCACAATTCTTTTGATTTGTTTTGCAATAATTGCCCCTGCAACGTAGGCGTCTTTCTTTTCGCAGTTTAATTTAACGGCAATTGAGCCCACATAATCCGTTGATTGCTGGGATTTTTTAACACTTAGCACAATTCCCCTTTGCTGCGCCAGAAGCGGAGCGTTTACAAAATTCACGTTTTCCACATGGCTTGATAAAATGCCTTTTAAAATTGCAACTTCCAAAGGCGATACATCCAAAGCGGCAAGCGTTCCTTTAACCTCAATTTCTATGGATTTTAGCGCGCCTTCGCTTAACTGTTGCGCCAACTGCGCTATATTTTCGGCAAGGCTCATATAATCTTTAACCGCTTCAAGCTTTTCAGCGCTCAAAGACGGTATATTAACCGCATGTGCGGCGTTTTCGCCTTTTAGAACATGCACAACCTCTCTTGCCACATCAAGTGCCACGTTTAACTGCGCCTCATCTGTGCTTGCGCCCAAATGCGGCGTGAGCAAAACATTTTTCCCAAAACCCAAAAGCGGGCATTTATCAATATTTTTTTCATCTTCAAACACATCAAGCGCACAGGAAGCAACCTGGCCTGAATCCAGCGCTTCTTTAAGCGCATTTTCATCTATAATTCCTCCGCGCGCGCAGTTTATAATTCTAACACCTTTTTTCATGCGATTAATTGTATTTTTGTTGATTAAATGAGTTGTTTCCTTTGTTTTTGGCGTGTGAATTGTAATAAAATCGCATTCTCCCCAAAAATCATCCAGGTGCTCAACCTTTGTTGCACCAAATTTTTCAACCATTTCTTTAAGGCTGTAAGGATCATACACCAAAACCTTCATGCCTAACGCAATTGCCACTTTCGCCACATGCTGGCCTATTTTTCCAAAGCCTATAATACCCAAAGTTTTCCCGAAAACCTCGGTGCCTGTGAAGTTTGAACGCTCCCAGCGCCCTTGTTTTATGGATATATCAGCGTCTGCCACGTTTCTTGCCATTGAAAGCATAAGGGCAAGCGTGTGTTCCGCAGCGGCATTTGTGTTGCCGTCAGGCGAATTTACAACAATAATTCCCTTTTGTGTGGCGGCACTAAGGTCAATATTATCAACCCCAACGCCCGCGCGGCCTATTATTTTAAGCTTTTTGCCCGCCTCAATCACCCTTGCGGTTACTTTTGTTTCACTTCTGACCAAAATCGCGTCGTATTCACCTATAATTTTAACAAGCTCATCCTCGCTCATAGTGGGCAGGTTATCAACTTGCGCCACTTCTTCAATAATTTTAGCCGCTGTTTCATTGATTTTATCAGTAATCAAAACTTTTGCCATTTTTATTTCCTTAATTTTTTAATTGTATCATCTAAACATGCTAAAGCCATTAAAACATCGCGCTTGCAGGCAAACCCAAGTGTCCCCATGCGAAAAATTTTATCTTTTAATTCATTTTGGCCGTTTGCAACAACGATACTGTAATCTTGCTTCAAGGTTTTTCTGATATCGGGCACACTTATGCCCTCGGGCGGCAAAATTGATGTTATGGCCCAGCTTGCAATGCTTTCGTCTTTGACAAAAAGTTCTAAACCAAGGTTTTTAATGCCCTGCCTTAGAATGAGAGCATTTTCTTTGTGGCGCGCAAAGATGTTTTCCAACCCCTCTTCTTTTAGCATTTCAAATGCTTTATCAAGCGCCACAACCAAATTTACCGCGGGAGTCCAGGGGGTTGTGTCTTTATCGTAATTTTTTTTGGCTTCATCCCAGTTGAAGTAAAAGTTCGGATATTTGCAGTTTTTATGCACATCCCAGGCTTTTTGATTCGCCGATAAAAAAGAAAGCCCCGGCGGTATCATAAAACCTTTTTGAGAGCCCGATACCAAAACATCAATGCCCCAATCGTCCTGTTTGCAATCAATAGCGCCGATTGATGTAATGCCGTCTACCACAGATAACGCCCCATGCGCTTTTATTATTTTTACAATTTCCTGAACGGGGTTTGTGACACCGGTTGAGGTTTCGTTATGAGTTAGTGTTACAATTTTGATTTCTCTGTTCGTATCTTCTTTTAATCTTTTTTCAAGCTCTTCAAGGTTAATGGCATACCCGGGCGGCACTTCCATTGTTTCAACATCGGCTCCGTATGAAGCTGCAATTTTTGCCCACCTTTTGCCGAAATTCCCTATTACAAGGGATAACACCTTATCGCCGCGGTTTACAAGGTTTCCGATGGCAGAATCCATTGCCCCCGTGCCTGATGATGTGAAGACAAAAACATCATTTTTTGTTTGAAAAATCCATTTTAGGCCCTCGTGACATCTTTTTAGAATGGCTGAAAATTCACTGCTTCTGTGCCCTATGGGGTGTTTTGCCAATGCCAATAAGACACTTTCGGGCACGGGAGTGGGGCCCGGTATCATTAAGAAATCCTTGTCTTTCATTTTGTTCCTCTCTAATATTCTTGATGTTGCAGCCTTGGCAGGTAAGCCTGCGGGTAGGTGTATGCTTCTTCCATTAAAAATGTTTTATACATATTATAAGCGCTTGTGTTGTTGACATCAACGCTTGCATTCACTTCACTTAAGCCGGTAACCCCGTTTTTGTTAGCTTTTAAAACTTCATCCAACAGAGCTCTTAAAAGTATTTTTGAAAGCCCTTGTCCGCGGTGTTCGGGCAAAATGCCCACCAGCGGAATGTTTCCTATTGTGCCGTCTGTTATATTTGACATTGAAAAACCTATAACTTTGTTGTCATGCAAAAGCAGTTTTGAAGACAGTGGCAAAAATTTGCCGTAAACAGAGGTTGTGAGCTTGTTTAAAATTTCTTCAACACCCGATAAACTTGCAAACCTGGGGTCAAATTTAAGGTCGCTGGCGTCTTTAAAAGCCGTATGAATAGCGTTTACAAGTTCCTGATAGTAAATATCCCTGTAAGATGTTATTTTATAGCCTATGGGCAAATTTGGAACTTTAATTTGGTAAAAATCTTTGATTTTTTGCCTGTCAAGCATGTCAAAAACCATAACCGCAAGTTCCACAAATTCAAAACCAAAGCTTTGCGCTTCTTTTTTATACACGCCCTGTTTGCCCAACATTGGGTAACTAACCAGTTTTTGAACCCTTTCCGTTGCAATGGTCTGCATAAAAGCATCCAAAAGATTGCAGTATTTTTTGCTTAAATCTTCATCGCCCAAAAAGTGGACTATATAAAGTTCAACAGCATCCATCGGCGTTGTGGAATAGGCCAAAAAGCCTGTGGGGATGCCGTCTTCCAACAGCATAATACATTTTAACAAACCTTTTTCAAAATAATCAATAAAATCCTTATATTCCAGTGGCTGAATTTCAAACTTGTAGTCTTTTTTGGCATTTTCGCGAAAATCGTTGTACACACCCGAAAAAATTTTGAAATAATCACCCGATAAAACTTGTGTTTGATACATATAATAACCCTCTTAAGTTTTGTTTTATTATAACATAAAAATCAAAAGTTTAGCAAGCAGTGTAATTGGCTTGTGTTTTGGGCTTAAATTACAAGGGTGTACATTCCAAAATTTCGTTTTCAGCGCATTTATACATGTGCTGCATTTTTGTTTTTTTGGTTTCAATATACTTTTTGTTAAATTCGTTAATATCGGGCTCAATTGCAATAACATCGGTAACTTCAAGCCCGTAGCCTTTAAGCGCTACAATTTTTTTAGGGTTATTTGTGATTAATTTAAACCTTGCGTAACCTATATCAAGCAAAATTTGTGCGCCTGTGCCGTAATCGCGCAGGTCATTTTTAAAGCCCAAAGACATGTTAGCCTCAATTGTGTCCTGCCCTTTATCTTGCAGGATGTAAGTTTTTAATTTATTCAAAAGCCCGATGCCGCGGCCTTCATGGTCGCGCAAATAAACAAGAGCGCCGCGCCCGTAGGCATTTATCATTTTAAGAGAAGAAGAAAGCTGTTGGTTGCAGTCGCACTTTAGGCTGTGGAAAATATCGCCCGTTAAACATTCAGAGTGCATGCGAACCATTGGAATTTTGCCGCTCCCGTCTTCCTTCACAAGCGCCACATGCTCCACCTGGGTTACTTCATCCAAATAACCGTATATTTCAAATTCGCCGAATTGGGTTGGAAGAGGCGTTTGCACAAGTTTTTTTATGCTTTTTTCATTTTTCAGACGGTGGGTTATAACCTGTGCTACGGTTATAAATTTCAGCCCGTGTTTTTTTGCAAATTTTAACAAACTGTCGCGGCGCGCCATTGTGCCGTCATCATTCATAATTTCGCAAATAACGGTGCTTTGTTCCAAATTTGCAAGCCTGCATAAATCAATGCCGCATTCTGTATGCCCCACGCGCACCAAAACCCCGCCTTCTCTTGCAATTAGGGGAAATACATGCCCCGGACGGCGCAAATCAGACGGTTTTGTGTTGGGGTCATTTATAACTTCAATTGTTTTTGCCCTGTCATACGCTGAAATGCCTGTTGTAACGCCAAATTTTGTGTCAGCATCCACACTTTGCGTGAAGGCCGTTTTTTTTGTATCCGTGTTTTTTTCAACCATAGGGGCTAAATCCAGCTCACGCGCGCGTTTTGATGTAATTGAAAGGCACACAAGCCCGCGGCATTCTTTTGCCATAAAATTTATCCACTCGGGCGTTACAAATTGGGCGGGCAAAACCAAATCGCCTTCGTTTTCACGCTCCTCATCATCTGCAACAATAACGGGTCTGCCTTTTTTAAATTCTTCTATTGCTTGTTCAATTGTATCAAACATTAAAAACCATGCTCTTTCAAAAATTCTTCGGTGATGTTACTTTTATTATCATTCAAAGAAACAAATTTTTCAACATATTTGCCCAGCATATCGGTTTCAATATTTACAATATCGCCTATTTTCAAAGATTTTAGCGTTGTGTTTTCAATTGTGTGCGGGATTATGCCCACTTCAAAAAAATTTTCGCCAACATCTGTTACGGTTAAACTCACGCCCTCAACGCAAATTGAGCCTTTTTGCACTATATGGCGGGTTGGATATTCAAACCTCAAAACGTTTGAAAAGCCGTCAGGTGTGATTGATAAAAGCTTTGCAGCCCCGTCAACGTGCCCTGACACAAAATGCCCGCCAAAACGCCCTGAAGCGCTCATTGCAAGCTCTAAATTTACGGTATCGCCAACCTTTAAATTCCCGAAATTTGTTAGTTTTAAAGTTTCATTCATTGCTTCAACTTCAAAACAACCGCCGCCAATTTTTGTAATTGTCTGGCATGCGCCGTTTATTGAAACGCTATCGCCTGCTTTAGGAGGGTTTTCAAATTTGGCGGTTATTTCAAATTTGGCGCCCTGCGGCGTTTTTTCAATTGATTTTACTATACCTAAAATTTCAATAAGACCCGTGAACATAAATAAAATTGAACCACAAAAGCACAAAAATGTGAACAACAATTTTTGTTGTTCTAAAAAGGTTGCCAAAGCTTTTGCTTAAACTATCTTGTCCAGTTTTTTGCCGCAGCACGGAGGATTGGCACCGCCGCAGGTTTTCACGTCAAGTTTTTGCCCTACCTGTGCTTGCGGTTGCGCGTAAACGGTTGGGTTAGCACAAAAGCTGAGGTTTAAAACCTGTGCCTTATTTGCTATTGCAGTTGTTGCGTCTAGCGGTTTAATCATAATTACACTACCTGTCCCTTGCTTGCATATTATAGCATAAGTGCTGGAATTTGTCAATATGTGAATAAGTTTATACGCTTGTAGATAATGAAGGAGCTATATTTACGAACTGTCTTACAAGTTCTCTGTCCCACTGAATTCCTGCCCCGAGCCTTAATATTTCATATGCTTTCTTAACGCTTAAGCCCTTACGGTAAGGCCTGTCGCTTACAAGCGCATGGTAGGCGTCTGCAATAGATACAATTCTTGCAGACAGGGGAATTTCTTCACCTTTCAAGCCGAATGGGTAGCCTGTGCCGTCATAGTGTTCGTGGTGGAATTTAACCATAGGGATTAAATCTCTTAAAGATTCGTTTGGTGCAAGCACCTTATCCGCACCTATTACGGGGTGCTGCTTCATAATTCCCCACTCTTCATCGTTTAAAACCGTGGGTTTTCTTAAAACATTCTCAGGGATACCGATTTTGCCTATATCGTGCAAAAGTGCACCAAGCCTTATGCGCTCAACATCCGCTTCAGGCAGGTTAATGGCGCGCGCAAGCGCTTCCGAGTACCTTGATACAAATGTCGAATGGCCTTTTGTGTAAGTATCTTTAGCGTCAATTGTGCTTGCCAAAGACGTTACAACTTCCAATAAATGCTGGCTTGAAATAATTTTTTCGTTATGGAATTTTTCTATAAGATCGTCTTCAAAATTAACGCCCACCTGCGCATGGCGCTTCATCAAAACTTCAGCAAAAGATTTTAGGGCGCCGTCTTCCCAAAAATCAATGTCTTCGGCAGTTACAACAACACAGTTGCCGTTTTCATAACTTTTGCTTTTTGAAATACACATAGCCTGCTCTGCCAAAATCAAGATTTTTTCCTGATCGCATGATGTATCCGGATACGTTGCAATGCCGGCGCTTACTTTAATGGGGCCAACGTCGTCAATGTTCACGCAGCTTAGGGTGTAAATTAAATATT
>CAZYYK010000029.1:0-16008 GCA_964651135.1 uncultured Gammaproteobacteria bacterium
AGGGCATTTTAACAGTCTTTTGCGGCTCAATTTATATGCTTGGCGAATTAAGACCCTGATTGCCAGGGGTAATCATCTGAAATTGTCCAGTTGTCTGCCATGATTAAAGCGGCGCACCACAGTGCATGTTTGCCATTTTTATTGCAGGCAAAGGAAGAAGTGCTGGTTATAATTTTATTCCTGTCAAGCGTTTCGCCAAAACTTCCTGAGCTGGTTGGAAGATTGAAGCCAAACGGCACAATTTTATATTTGGGAACAATCGCAAATCCAAACAAATCTTTGCCGCAGGTGTTTGGTTTTTTAAAACCGTTTATGTCAAAATATATGATTTTTCTTCCATGTTCAACGCCCGCACCAAAAGAAATCAAGGTACCGTCGTTTAAAATAAGCTTATAGCCGCCTGAACCGACAAAAGTCCACTCCGTAGCCTTTGTACCGTCTAAAAATTTGTATTCAATACCCAAGGCATCTGTTGAAACGCTGCCCAATACTTTTGAAACCTTTAAATAGCCTTTTAAATATTTATCATAAAAAGTTTTGCTGTCTAAAGTGTAATCCCATGTATTTGTTGCGCCGTTATCTATTTCAGATAAACCGATAGCCTGATGCAGCTGCGTGTAAGCTTTTTTCAGTTTCACAACAGTCTGCTGTTTTTGATAATTACGCACAACCGTAGGCACTGTAAGCGCGGCAACAACGCCAATTATAGCTAATGTAATAAGAACTTCGGCTAAGGTGAAAGCTAAGCTATCAGGGACCCCATCCCCCCTTGTTACTTTATTATTTCTTTCCATAACCTTTCTGCCTTTCATTAAGTATACTCAATTGTATCAGTTTTTCAAACTTTGCAATATTTAGCGCTTATAAAACGCTTAATTCCCGCTAAATTCTTTAATTGTGAATAGCTACACTCCAAAAGCTTTTTTGTACCCTTCTTTCAAACAATTTTTATCCAAACCGCAGTCAATAAAATCCCATGGCAGAATATCTTCAATATTCCACGTTTTTGCTGTCAAATTTTCTATGTTAATGCCTGATTCCGCAGCAATTTTTAAATACTTTTCAAAATCTATATTTTCATCCCAACTCTCTAAATAAGCCCCTGTTTTGTACATTTTATAGATAAAATCATTCAAATTTTTATCCCCGCGCGCTAAAAATGCTTCAATTTGCGAAAGTTTCGGGTTATGGATATTGATTTTTACGTTTTTAACGGGCTTTGATTTCAAATATTTGATTTTCCCTTCAATTTCGCTCAACGAATTCTGCGCGCACCACTGAAAAGGCGTAAAGGGCTTCGGCACAAAAATTGAAACGGAACAGGTTATCTGCGGCGTTTTAAAGCCGCGGTTTTTGCAGCTTGTTTGAATTTCTTGAAGCAAATTTAGAATTGCATCCAAATCTTCATAAGTTTCGCGCGGCAGGCCTATCATAAAATAAAGCTTAATTTTATGCCAGCCGTTTCCAACAATGGCCAAAACTGCATTTAATATTTGTTCCTGCGTCAAATTTTTGTTTATAATATCACGCATTTTTTGGCTTCCCGCTTCGGGGGCAAGCGTAATGCCCGCTTTTTTAACATCTCCCATTAAATTTGCAAGCTTAAGCGAAAAATTATCCGCCCGCTGGCTTGGCAGGGAAACATTTACGCCCGTGCCCTTAAAGCAGCTGTTTAAATTTTCTATAATTTCTTCGATATCTTTATGATCGTTTGAAGAAAGCGAAAGAAGGGAATATTCGTCATAGCCCGTATTTTTAACGTATTGTTTTACAAGCTCAATAATTTCTTCCTTTTTGCGCTCCCTTATGGGCAAATTTGTATGTGCGCTCTGGCAAAAACGGCACAGACGGGCGCATCCGCGCCTTATTTCAACCGTTGCTCTGTCATGGATACTTGAAAAATGCGGAATTGGAGATTCAACGGGGTGATTTTCGTAAATTAATGGCGACACTCTTTTTTTGACCGTTTTGGAGTATTTGGGGCTGTATATTCCTTCAATTTTTGCAAGCTCTTTTATTTTTTCATCGCGCGGCAGGTTTTTAATACTTTTATATTTTTCGCACATCTCAATAATAATTTCTTCCCCGTCGCCTATTAAAAAAAGGTCAATGAATTCAGATACAGGGTTAGGGTTAAATGCGCACGGCCCGCCTGCAATAATAATGGGGTCATCTTCTTTTCTGTCTTTTGAAAAAACGGGAATATCTGCCATTTCAAGCATTGCCAAAATTGTTGTATAAGAAAGTTCGTACTGAAGCGCAAAACCTATTATATTAAACTTCTTCACGCTTTGTTTGGTGTCAAGTGCATACAATTTCTTGCCACTTTTTTCCAAAAGATTTTTAAAGTCAAAATCGGGTGCATACACTCTGTCTGCCAAAAAATTGTCACGCGAATTTATTATATGGTATAAAATCTTGTGCCCGAAATTGCTTATGCCGATTTCATATTTATCCGGAAAAGCAAGCAGCACTTTGACATCTGCCTTATCAAAATCTTTTTGATATGTCAGAAATTCGCCGCCCACGTACCTTGAAGGCCGTTCGCACTTGTATAAAATTTCTTCAAATTCGTTTAAAAAATTACGCATTAAGCTAAAATCTCAGGGTTAAATTTATCTATCTCAATTACATCGCCTTCAATTTTTCCTTCGAAACAGAGTTTAAAAAAGTCTTTAAGAGAATCGTTATCCACAAAATAATTGTACAAAAAAGTATCTTTGCCCCTTTTAACGGCAAGAGAAACAGTGTATTTGTTTGTTTGCGCATATTTTTTCAAATGCTCGTCGTTAAATTTAAAGCCGTTAATGTCATGTTCCAAAATTGAATAAGGAAAACCTTCTTTTACGGGCAATTTGCGCCCATGGTTAACGGGCGCGGGTTTATCTTCGCGCTTGGAAAATTTAGCAATTTTGGTGTTAATTTGCTTATCTTTAGTATCCATAATTTACATTAAACACTATTTCTCTCTTTTTGCCAAAAATGTTAAGAAATTTTGCAGTTTATGCGCTTGCAAATATTCTGAATTGGTTTGCCCCATTTGTTTGTTTTATCTTGTTTAAAAATTTCAACACTTTTATACCAGGGCGTTTGTTTTTCATCGTCAAACCAGCGCCATTCCGAGGCATAAGGCAAAAGAAGAAATGTTTTTATGCCCCAACACCCTGCCAAATGCGCCATGGCAGTGTCAATTGTAATCATATAGTCTAAATTTGCAAGTGCCGCAAGGGTATCGGAAAAATCCCCAAACGTTTCAGCCAAATTAATGATATCGGGATATGTGGCAATTTGGTTTTTGAAATCATCCTTCTGAAATGAATAAAAAGTACAATTTTTGTTTTCAAAAAGCTTTTTGAATTCGCCAAGTTCAATTGAGCGGTTTTTTAAAGAGCGCACTTTGCTTAAATTTCCCTGCCAGCACAGGCCGATTTTTTTCTTATCAGTTTTAAAATATTTTTCCTTATATTGCGCCGCTTTTTTGTTGTTGACCTTCAAAAGCCCTTCGTGGTCGGGAATTTGGCTAAAATCCAGCTTTAGATAATAAGGCAAATCAAGGATGGAACAGTCAAAATCTGCCTCTTTAATGTCATGGCAAATTTCAATGCCTTCAAGATTAAATATAGGCGCAATGTTTCGGGGTGCCAAAAACCTTACCTCCTTAAAGTACTGTTTTAACGGCGGCAAATACCTTGCAAACATAATCTGGTCGCCAAAACCACCTTCAGCGTAAACATTTATTGCGCCATCAGGGTGCCTTTCACCTTTCCACGGGTTTTGGAGGGGTGGAGTTTTTCTTTTTCTTTTTAAATAGTAAGGGCAGCCTTTGTAAAATTCTTTTATTGAAAAATACGTCATAGCAAGGCTGTAATTGGCATCAAAACTTTCGGGGTTAAATTTTAATGCTTCATTTAGGTAAAAAATTGATTTTTCAAAATTTTTTTGGTTTCTTAAAAGCACTCCTAAATTATAATTGGCTTCATAATTCGGCTTAATTTTAAGGGATTTTTCATAACAGTTTTTTGCGGCATCTTCCGCCGAAAGCTCTTCATATAAAAGCCCCAAATTGTTTAACCCCACACAATCGCAAGGTTCAAGCTGAAGGCTTTTTTCATAAAAGAAGGCAGCACCTTCGATATCATTGTTGTTTGAATGTTCTTGCGCCATTTGCCTTATAAAATTTATGTCCGGATTAATTAAAAAAGCGTCGTTAAAATATTTTTTGCCTGCTTCCCTTTCATTAAGCTGAAAACAGGCTATCCCCAGAAGGTTTAGAACATCAAAATTTTTGGGCGCAATTTTAAAGGCTTCAAGATAAAATGCCCTGGCAGCCTTATAATCGCCTTTTTGGTGCGCTTCAACTCCTTTTTTAATTAATTCTTCCATATCAATATTTTAGGCGATTCCAAGCGCGCGGTCAAGAAAAGCATAAAAAAAACTGACCCGAGAGAGCCAGTAAATTTACCACATATTAGAGAGGAATTAGAGAGAAAACGTATCAGTCTTTTTTTATATCAATGCTAAATTAGCTTGTACCTTTTATATTCCACATATTATTTTTTTATAACGCATTTTGCCCCGTATTGTTTACAAAAGTTAATATTTGTTAACAAAAAAGGGGCAGAAAACCAGTGAAATCAATGCTTTATGAAATTAATTGTAAACTTTTATTAAAATAATTGACTTTTTTTTATTTCTAGAGCAAAATAAATAATTCATGCGACTTATATAGTCGTAAACTCCTCTATAAACTCCGTAATACTAATTCTATCCATCACGGCAATTTTGAATTCATTCAAAAAAAGCCGTTTTTTTTTAAAAATTATATTTTATATTAAAAATTGTAACAGTTTTGAAGACTCTGTCAATTTGGGCTTTAAATTTTTTTTATTATATATAGATTATATCAATATGAGGAATTTACTATGGCTAAACCAATAGGCGCAATTAAAGGCAGTGAAACAGGCAACACCAGGAAAATACTGGAAGCACGCAGCAAACAAATTGCAACAGTGCAAGCAAGAGATGAGTCGCTTTTCACGGGAAAAACTCAACCGTCGGCGAACTCGCCTTCTCTTTTTAGCGACACAAAAGCTTAAATAATATTTACCATTGTGGCACTTAATCAAAGTGCAAATGAATATGCGCAAAGCATTTATCAACTTTTGCGCATATTTTGTTTGTGTTAAATTATCTGTATGATATTAACGGCAGACATAGGCAACACAAATATAGGTTTAAGATTATTTGATGATAACAAAATTATTTACTCATCTTCTTTGGCTACCGATATCAACCGCCTTGAAGATGAATATGGGATTTTGATTTTAGGCCTTCTGAAAAATGCTTCGCTGGATAAACAAGTTCAAAGCGCAATCATTTCAAGCGTTGTAGAACCTTTGACCGAAACATTTAGGAATGCCTTAAAAAAATATCTGAATGTGGATGCAAAAATTATAAACCACAAAATTAAGATACCTTTTGAAATTAAGATAGATAGCCCGAAAGAATTGGGTGCGGACAGAATTGCAAATGCCGCGGCGGTAGTGGGCGCATACAGGCTTCCTGCAATTGTTATTGACTTTGGCACGGCAACAACTTTTGATGTAATTAATAAAAATAAAGAGTTTATGGGCGGTTTAATTGCACCGGGGCTTATGATACAGGCAAAATCGTTAAGTAAATTTACATCCAAATTGCCCAAAATTAATATTGAAGCGCCAAAAAAAGCGATAGGAACAAATTCAGTGGACGCAATGCTATCAGGCGTTGTGCGCGGGCATGCCTGTATGATAGAGGGCATGATAAAAATGTGCGAAAAAGAATTGGGCGAAAAGGCAACAATAATTGCAACAGGGGGGTTATCCTCGGCATTAATCAAGAATATTGAAAACCAATTTGATTTTATAGATGAAGATTTGACACACAAGGGTATAAAAAAATTGTACGATTTAAACTGCAAGGAGTGAGAATGGAAGAAACTGTCCTAAAAATTGAGAAGCTTGAAAATTTTGTCGAACTTCCAAAATATAAAAGTGAATACGCAAGCGGAATGGACCTTTGCGCCGCAACAAATGAGGATATTACACTAAAGCCGATGGAGCGCAAATTGATTCCGACAGGCATTAAAATAGAGCTGCAAAAGGGTTTTGAAGCCCAGGTGCGCCCAAGAAGCGGCCTGTCAATTAAAAACGGGATAAGCCTTGCTAATTGCGTGGGCACAATTGATGCGGATTACAGGGGAGAAGTTTGTGTGCTTTTAATAAATCTTTCAAACGAGGATTTTACAATTAGGCGCGGCGACAGGATAGCACAAATGGTTATAGCGCCTGTGCTTATTGCAAAAATTGAAGTAGTTCAAGAGCTTTCCGACACCCTAAGGGGGGTTGGCGGTTTTGGCTCAACCGGAATTAATTAGCTTTGCCCGCGTGAATTTTACCTATCATTTTTTCAAGTTCTATAACCCTTTTTTGTGTTTGCGGGGTTGCGTTTTTACTGTAAAGTTTTGCGGCTTTTTCTAAATCCTTCACTGCAAGATCATTCTCGCCCAGTCTCACATAAGTAAATGCTCTTGCCTCATAAAACATCGGGTTTGCCCTTTCGCTGTGTCTTGCCCTTTGCAGATACACCAAGGCTTCGCCGTATTTACCCAACTGATAAAAAGCCCTTCCTATATTAAAGTTAAGGAAAGTGGCTTTCGGGGACTGGTCCAAAACTTCTTTATAGTCCAAAATGGCTTGCGCGTAGCCCCTGTTTAACATATAAATATGCGCCCTTAAAAGGTATGCGGACAGATATTTTTTATTTAAACTTAAAGACATATTTAGAGCGTTAACGGCATTGTATTTATCATTTATGGAAGTGTAGGCGCAGGCAATTAAATAATAGTTTTTATAAGCTTCTTCCTTATTGGCCGAACCCGTAATTCTATATAAAGTATTCCTTACATATTCTCTGCAATTTGCCGTATTCGTGCATACCATTGGTATTGTGCTCATGGTATTTTTTAGTTCATTTACCTGTAATTGGGTTTTTGCAAAATTTATAATTGTGAAAATTGCAACAAGACCAACAACGGCAAGCAGGGGTTTTGCATTAAAAGGCTGTTTGATTACTTTTTGGACAAATTTTTCATCCACGTAGTCGTTCATAAGCATAGGGTTTGAGCCCAGGGCTTCTGATTCAAGAACCTGTTCTTTAAAGTAATCCAGATTTGCAAAATAAGCGCAGTAAAGCATGGGGAAAATTAAAAGAAATTTTGTTGCATCGCTTATTGTATAAAGTAGCCCGTATATTAAAAGCAACACAGTGCCTTTTATAAACATCTTTTTTACAATATAAAAAAGAGGGCCGAACAAAAAAGCCCAAAAATTAAAACATAGAAAATGTGCTTTGTCGAAAAGGCCTAATGTGGACATAAACGGCGAAAATGCCCAAAAATGGGTATTCACTTCTTTGCCGAGCAAATAATTGGAATAATATGCGGTATGAATTTTTTTAAAACACAGTTTCCACTTCTTTGGAACATTTAAACCATCAATAAGATCATACATATTTAAGCTGCTCATTGTAACTTCCTCTCATTCAAAATTCTTTTAACCGTTGTCAAAAAATCAATGATATTTATAGGTTTTGTGATATATTCCCTGCAACCCAGCTCTTTTGCTTCTTTAATTTCTTTTTCCATTGCATGTGCCGACACCACCAACACAGGCGGACATTTAATTTTATCACTATTTATTTTTTTCATCAACTCAAAACCGTTCATTCGGGGGAGGTTTAAATCCAGTATTAATAAATCGTAGTCGCTTTGAGTGAGCTTTTCCAGGCCTTCAATGCCGTCAGACGCTGTTTTGACATCGTAATTCTGAAGCCCTAAAATGTCTTTAAAAAGTTTTAGGTTTTCTTCATTATCTTCAATAACCAAAACGTTTTTCATGTCTTAACCCCGTCAAACTCTATTCTAAAGCAGCTTCCGCGGTTTAGTGCGCTTTTAAGGGTAATTTTTCCTTTATGCAGGTTAACCAACTCTCTTGTGATTGTAAGCCCCAGGCCTGTTGAACCGCCCGATGGCGAATAAATTTCATTTAACTGAACAAATTTTGTAAAAATTCTGTTGTGATCTTTTTTTGAAATGCCGATGCCGTTGTCTTCAACCTCTAAAATGAATTTTTTGCCTTTTTCAAAAGTTCTTATAACAATTCTGCCGCCTTGCGGAGTGAATTTAATTGCGTTGCTCAAAAGATTATACAAAATTTGCTGAAATTTTTGGTAATCAGCCATAATGCTTGATTTACATTCATTTTCAAAAATAACTTTTATATTCTTTTTGCTGCTCAAGGGTTCTAAAATTGTTACAACTTCAGAAATTACCGTGTTCGGGCAAATTTCAACGGTTTTAAGCGTCATTGCGCCGGATTCGATTTTTGAAAAATCCAAAAGTTCATTTATCATATTTAAAAGGTGCAGGCTTGAGGCGTAAATATCTTTAATATATTCTGCCTGCTTCGGGTTTAAATCTCCAAAAAGTTTGGAATCAAGCGCTTGCGAAAAGCAAACTATGGCGTTAAGCGGAGTTCTTAATTCATGCGATACATTGGCCAAAAAACTGTTTTTTGTATTGTCCAGCTCCAAAAGCTTTTTGTGCTGTTTTTCTATAATTTGATACGCGGCATCCTTCTCTTTTATGGCGTCTTGCAATGATCCGAGCTGCATTTTAAAAACATTGGATAATTCCGCATCTTTTATTAAGTAAGAAAAAACAGCGGCATAAGTTTCCAAAATGCGCATTGCTTCTTTTTCGGGTTTATTTTTTGGCACAATCAAAATAAAGCCAAACAAAGATTCTTTAATTAAAAGCTTCGATATAACGCAATTTTTATAAATAAAGGTTTGCTTGCTTGTGTTTGTAATTTCCGCTATAAGTTTTTCATCCGGAATAAATTTTACAGACGCTTGCGGAACAGAGAATTTTTTTTCAAAAGATGACGCATTTAAAAAATACAGTGCACAAAATTCTGTTTGGCCGAACAAATTTTGAATTTTTGAAAACAAATCTTTGTATAATTCTTCCTGTGTTAATGAAGAATTGATAAGATTTTTAATGTCGGATAAAACATTCAAAAAGTTATTTGCCATTTTGTAATTATAACATTTTAAATACGAATGTGGCAAATTGTAAAATTTTTATTCAATATTAATTTTATAGCCGCCATCGATATTTTCAAGTATATCTTGATGAATTTTCGTTCTTAAATTTTTAATATATTTATAAATATAGTCGTTTGGCAAACTTAGAACTCTTGCAAGCTCTTTTGCATAAACAATCTCACCGTTGTTTTCAAGAAAAACGTCAAGAACTGTTTCTTCCCTAGGGGTTAGGGGTTTTTTGTAAACCAACTTATCCTTCATTGCCTGTATGTTGCCGCCTGTTCTGTTAATAATTTTTCTTTCGGTTTGGATGGCTTTTTTTGCAATGGTAACAATTTTGTCTTTTTTGCTCAAATCACCAATTATTCTTGTTGTAACTTTCGGATTTGTGATTTCGTTTTTAACAACAACATCAACAACATCCTGTGCGCGTTTTTCTTCCTTAATGAGTTTGCCCAACCTTTGCGCATATTCTTCCAAAGTAATTCTTTCTAATGAACTTCTCCACTGTTTGATTTCTTCTTTACTTAAATACTCGCTCATTTGCTTCCCCTTTTTAAGATATTCTCTCTTACTTATATACTTATAACACATTTTAAAGAAAAAAGTCATAAAATATTTAGGAAAGTAAATTTCTTTTAAAAAAATTTACTATTTGCAAAGAACTATTGACAAACGAAAATGAGTAATATTCCAAGCTATTCTTTGCTATCGTTAACATTTATTTGAATTTTGTTAAGTTCAAGCAAATATTTTTTAAGCTCTCCTATGTTTTCATTCTCTTGCAATAAATCGCGCGCCTGATGATTGATTGAATCTTTAACTTCCTCAAATTCGCTTTTTTTATGGGTTAATTTATAAATTAAATCGTCAATATCCAAAGCACCCGGGTATCTTGACAAGATATCCTGCACTGCTAAGCCTATATCGAACCTGTAAAGCCACCTGAGGGTGTTGATATCTCTTTTGCTTATTTTTGTGACACCGTACTTGTGCGGGGTGTACATAATATCTTTATCATCGGGACTATGCCCTGAAAGCCCTATCGCATGCCCTATTTCATGGAGTATGGTGTGGTAAACCTCACTTTCATCCATATATTTTTGGCAGATAATGCCGTCTGAAAGCCCTATTTGCACCTCTGCGCTGTATATAATGCAATCTTTGTTATAACTCCAATGGCATTCGCCGAAAGATTTCCTGTCCACGCGCCGCCAATCAATATTTATCATAGAATCATGCAATTTTGGCACCACAAGAAAAGAAATAAGCCCGCCCATAGCATTTTGCCATTCGTTTAGGGCATTTATAACCATTTGTTGATATTTGTAACTATCCCCGGCATGCGCAGCTTTATACCAACGAAACGGTGCAATATAGACAGTGAGGGGCATTTGAGAAGTCTGCCACCTTATAATTCTGCCTTTTGTTAAAGTGTGTTGAAGATAAGTTGTTTTTCCCATATAATAATATAATAGCAAAATTAAAGGAGAAAATCTATGGGCATGTTTAATATGATGCAGCAAGCTCAAAAAATGCAAAAAAAGCTGCAGGCCGTTCAAGAAGAACTTGCGAACATCCAATTGAGTGCGCAAAGCGGCGGCGGGGCAGTTGAAATTACTGTAAGCGGACAATCGAAATTTAAATCTATAAAATTGAAACCCGAAGCGCTCAACCCTGAAAACCCTGAAAGCGTTGACACTGAAACAATTGAAATACTTGAAGATTTAATAACTCAGGCAATTTTGAGTGCACAGGAAAAAGCAGCAGGCGTTATGGAAGAAAAAATGAAAAACGTAACGGGCGGCATTAGCATTCCGGGGCTTTTTTAAATGCAATACACAAAACCGCTTGCCAAATTAATAGAATATTTTCAAAAATTGCCGTCAATTGGGCCTAAATCAGCCCAAAGAATGGCTCTCTACCTTTTAAAAATGCCGCAAAATGAGGTTGAAGCCTTTTCAAATGCCATGGTTGAAGCAAAAACAACCATACATTACTGCAATATCTGCTTTAACATATCTTCTTCAGACCCTTGCGAAATATGCCAAAACACAAGCCGCGACAAAGCAATTGTGTGCGTTGTGGAAGAAACAAAAGACCTTATAGCGATTGAAAAAACAAATGAATTCAAAGGCATATACCACGTTTTGCAGGGTTTAATTTCGCCAATGGACGGAATAGGCCCTGATGATATAAGGATAAGAGAGCTTTTGAACAGAGTGCACAAGGAAGACATTAAAGAAGTTATTCTGGCGCTTAACCCGTCTGTTGAAGGTGAAGCTACAAGCATGTATTTAGGCAAGCTTTTAAAACCGTTCGGTGTTAAAATTACGCGAATTGCCTTTGGCCTGCCTCTTGGCAGCGAACTTGAATATGTTGATGAATTAACAATAATAAGAGCGCTTGATAACAGAGTGCCCATTTTAAATTAACAGAAAAGGCTGATTAAATAGATCAGCCTTTCGTGGTTGTTTATCAATTAGTTTTTACGCTTGTCTGGTTTCAAGCTTTGCTCTTAGTTCTTGAAGAGCTTCTTTAATTTCAGAATCGCTTTCTTTTGCTAAAGGTGCCAGAGCCGGTCTTAAGTAATCTGTATCTTCATTTCTTGCAGCGTGCGTGATAGCTCTTATTGCTGCAAGTTTAATTCTTTGTTTATCTGTTTTTAGGGCTGTATCTAAAACTGCGCTAAAGGCGGGCAATTCTTGAATTGGAACAGGGTTTTGCTTAAGTTCCTTTGCCATACCTTGCCTCATATCCCACAACGGTGCAATTGTATACATTGCAATACATTGATTTTCTTCTGCTATGCCTTTGTCGTAAGGTTTTTGATAAATAGTTTCTTCTTCAGGAGTTAAAGCCTGTCCGCTTTGTTTTTTCTTATCCAATTCAACTTGTTGGTCGGTAGGCCCTTGAAGTGTGCCTGTGTCTTGGGAAATTATTTCACCCAAAGCGTTCATAAGTTTGTCGTCCGATACCAGTTTAACACCAAGGCCGGGGTCTGCTTCCAGGTTTTTTAGTGCTATTTTTGCCATTACATGTTCTTTTTCGGGCAAGGGCGCATTTTCTAATTCTGTTACTAATTCATCAGCCGTAAAAGATACTTTTTGTGAAGCTTCCCCGGAAACAACTTCAGGGGTTTCTTTGGCTTGCACTTTTTGTGCCACAGCACTTTGCAAAACCGTTCCCGGCATTACTCCGGGCGGAGGCTGCATAACATAAGGCTGACCCTTATCGTAAACAGAACCTTGCGGGTAAGTGTACAAGCTTTTATCTAAAGTTTGCTGAGACGGTACTTGAGGATTAAAAATATTAATAGCTACTGCACTTGCAGCGGAAGGCTGCTGGGGGTATTGTAATGCTTGTTGTGCTTGTATGCTTTGCGCGGGTTGTAATGACATTGTTTCTCCTTCTAAAAACTATGTTGATTGTGTTTGGGCTTCCTCAGGCGCACGCTCAAAGGTATCTTGTGCAGGACCCTGCAACGGTTGTTGTACCTGTGCGGGCGGCGCTGGCTGTACTTGAGCCCCAAAAATATTAATAGATACTGCGCTCGGCCCTGTTGCGGGATATTGCGGCGTTGATTGAATATTCTGCATCTTGTCTATCTCCTTTAAACTATTTTCTGTTGTATTAAGTCCCGTAAAATTATTTTGTTGCCATTTTAACTAAAGTTTTACATTACTTAATATTTTTTGAAAATTGCCTAAGTGGTTGGGATTTGTGTATTTTGTGGGTTTCGACTGCCCAGCTTCACAAGAACCTGGGATGCCAAAAGCCTGTTTTCACCATATTCGTCTGCATTGTCTTGTTCTAATTGGTGAAGAATTTGTACTGTATTTTCATTACCCTGCGCATAGCCTACATCTAAAATTGTCAATGCAAGAAACCTAACACTGTGTGCAGGGTCTTGCAGGGCTTTATTTAAAAGGGCTGTAAGCGCCGGATCCTGTTTTCTGTTTTCATCTTCTTTGAATCTGTTTAAAATCTCATTTGCGGCGGTCAAACGTATTTTCGGGTTTTTATCATTTAGCGCACTTTCAAGATTTTTAATGTATTCATCCGTAAGAGGAACTGTTTTTTGCGGCTTTTCAGCTTCTTTTTTGCCATCCGCGGCGGGAGCGGCATTAGTATTGTGTATCGTGGGGTTAAATTGGTTATTATAATTATAAGGGTATTGCTGAGTGGGAAGCTGTGCAGGCTGCGTTGGGGTTTCAGGAGGCAGCGGCTGCGCTAAAGCTTGCGCAGGCGGATAAACCGTAGCATTAGGATAAGTTGCAGGGTTTAAAATATTTATGGTAACAGCGCTTGGAGCGCCATTCATCGGATAATTATAAGTATTCGGGATTGCGGGTGTGGCATTGCTAACCATGATTGTAACCTTCCTTTTGCTTATACAACGCATATCAAAACCAAAAAGTGCCAAATTATTTTCAAATGTTACAAAACATTAAGAGCAATTAGTTTTTTTTATTATATAATTGATTTTAAAGGCACAGGAGTAATTTAATGATTAGCGAAGAAACAAAAAATAAATATGAAATGGTTATAGGGCTTGAAGTTCACGCCCAACTAAAAACAAACACTAAAATTTTTGCACCCGACGGCATCAAATTCGGCCAAACGCCAAACAGCCAAATTTCAACAATAACGCTTGGTTTGCCGGGTGTTTTGCCTGTTTTAAATAAAGAAGTTGTAAATATGGCAATTTTATGCGGTCTTGCTTTCGGGTCGAAAATCCCGCCCCGCTGCAAGTTTGACAGAAAACAATATTTTTACCCCGACCTTCCCAAAGGCTATCAAATATCCCAATATGACGAACCTATATGCGTTGGCGGCAGTGTTAAAATTTCAAATAAAACAATAGGCCTCACGCGTGCGCATTTGGAAGAAGACGCGGGCAAATTGGTGCATGCTGGTTCAGACGGGCTTTACGGCTCAAGTTACTCTTTGGTGGATTTAAACAGAGCGGGAACGCCGCTTTTAGAGATTGTATCAGAGCCCGATATGCGCACATCCGATGAAGCAAAAGAATACATAGAACAATTACGCTCAATTTTAAGGTATATAGGCGTTTGCGACGGCAACCTTGAAGAAGGTTCAATGCGCTGTGACGCCAATGTTTCAATTCGCCTCCGCGGCCAAAAAGAACTCGGCACAAGGGCAGAAGTTAAAAATGTGAACAGTTTTAAGGCTCTGGGGCGTGCCATTGAGTATGAATTTGAAAGACAAATTGCAATAGTTGAAGAAGGCGGCAAAATTGTTCAGGAAACAAGACTGTGGGACGACAACTCCGGCACTACAAGCTCAATGCGCGGAAAAGAAGATGCGCATGATTACCGCTACTTTCCCGAACCGGACCTTGTGCCTTTGGAAATTTCCAAAGAGTGGATTGATGAAATCAAAAAAACCATGCCCGAACTTCCCGCACAAAGGACAGAAAGGTACAAAAACCTGGGGCTTTCGCAATACGACGCGGACATTGTGGTGGCACAGATGGAAATTGCATTTTTCTTGGATAAGGCAATTGAAGCGGGCGCAAACCCCAAAACTGCCATAAACTTTTTAATGGGGGAAGTTAGTGCATTTTTAAAAGAAGAAAAAATTACAATCGACCAATCAAAATTTACTGTTGAAAATTTTGTAAAACTTTTGAAGATGCTTGATGAGGGCAAAATTTCAAATAATATCGCAAAAAGCTTAATTACTGATATCTTAAAAACGGGTGAGGACGCATGCGCCCTTGTTGAAAAGAAGGGTTTGATTGTTATTTCAAACAGTGATGAGATTTTGGCTGTTGTGCAAAAAATTGTAGCCCAAAACCCTGAAAATGTTGCAGCATATAAAAGCGGCAGGGATAAGCTTTTCGGCTTTTTTGTGGGGCAGGTTATGAAAGAAACAAAAGGCAGGGCAAACCCCGGTATTGTGAACGAACTTTTGAAAAAAGAGTTGGAAAAATAGTTTGTTTTTGATAGTATAGTTCCACTAACCTTTAAGAAATCTGATAATTTAATATTTTATGCCCAAGTGATGACTTGGTGAGGCGTAGCCGAAACAATGCGGAATCGCAAATACCAATTTCATCATTTATGCAAATTGAAAAAATAATAGATGTTTATGCCCAAGTGATGAAATTGGTAGACGTGCCAGACTCAAAATCTGGTGTGGTTCACCCCACGTGCCGGTTCGACTCCGGCCTTGGGCATTTTTTGTGCGCTTTTTTGCACGTGGGCACCCCACTGTGCCGGTTCTTCCCCCCTTCACCAAAACTCAGGCACAGCCTTCGTTTGCAAAGAGTAAGGCTCAATTCTTTCGCCCACTCCTTGGCCGTGTGGGGCCCTGGCCTTGGGCATTTTTTCCACCCGAACAGAATTTCAATCGCAACTATCTTCCTATAGTTTTCCTTGCTCCGCCAAATCCAACAACTGCACATAGCCTTTCAATTTTTCCATAGCACTGACCCCGCAATTGTTATTTAAAAGCTCAAAAATATGTTCACGTGCAAGTTCTAATGTCGAAAAATAGGCTTCCGAGTTTGGCCCACGGTAAACCGTAAAATTTTTCTGGTTTTTGCCGGGATAACCAATTGCATAATGAAAAGTTCGGACATTGCTAAGCGCAAACCCATATGACTCTAAAGTGGAGGCTGAACTTTTTGCTGAAGGGGTGACATATCTTTTTTCAACGTTTCCTGTACTGTTTTCAGAATAAAAACCTGCAGGCTTATTCTGTACTTTTATCGAAAAAGGAGTTTTTTCATTACCTGTAAATATTTTCACTAAGTTTGCATTTTCAACGCTGCGTTCAATAGTAGCGGAACTGGGTTTACCTTTAAAATCGAAAGTTTTTGTCTCTGTGGTA
>CAZYYK010000030.1:0-16003 GCA_964651135.1 uncultured Gammaproteobacteria bacterium
CCCGATGGTTATGACCAGAGAACTTTTAGCCAAAATGGATCCTTCAATTGTGCCCGGAAGCACTGTTTACAAGTATCATATAAATGATCAGACCGGAACAGTTGAATATTATATTTCACAAGAAACCTACGATAATATCAAAAGTTCGGGCAATTTCAGGGCTTTGTGGGGTGCTGAAACAACTCTTGAAAAAACAGGAAGCGCTAACGCTTATTTATACACGGACGGAAGCACATCAAACAGATACACTTCTGCCACAATAATAAATTCAACAGTTGGCAACCTGGACGGGCTGACGTTTAATTTGGGTTACACCAAAGTTGAAGACACGCAAGCTTATGAGCAGGCAATGCTTGATTATGAGCATGCAAAGAATGTTTATGCCAAAGAACTTAGCGATATAAATGCAAAAACAGAAAACATACAAATTCAGGATAAAACTCTCGAATTGAAGCTAAGGCAGCTGGATACAGAACAAAATTCAATCCAAACAGAACTTGAATCCGTTAAAAAGGTTATTCAAGATACAACCGAAAGAGTCTTTAAAACATTCCAATCTTAATTAAGGAGTAACAAATGTCTTACAAAAACGACCACTACCTAACCATAATGAACAAATATTCGGGCGCAAGCTCAACTGCCAAGGCGCAGCTTTTTGAAACGTACGACAAACTGCGCGATTTAACTGTATCGGGTTCAAATGCAACCGGCACAGGTTTTGGCACTGCCGGTAATCTTTTATGGCAATTGGCCGGCATTTTTGCACCCAGCACGTTTATGTCTGTTATGGGTGGTTCGGATACAATGAATATCCCCGGAACTTCTTACTGGTCGCCCATAAGCGGCGCAAGTTCAGCTTATGACGGCGCAACAGGCGCTTTTGGCATAGGGTCTTTAAGCTCTTACCCCGGCTTTCCTTCGGGCAATGCTGCTTCAATTTTGCAGGGTTTCGGCTCATCCTCTACAGGAATTGCAACAGGTTATGCCGTAAGCGCGGGCGGAATTGCAGGGTTAAATGCCGCAGCCTATGCAGCAGGTGTGGGTTCAAGCTTCAGTATAGGCAAAAACGTAGTTTTGCCCGTTGCAGGCTTAGTTTCAGGCATCGGCGGCATCATACAATCAGCAGCCCCCTATATGGGAGAATACGGTCTGGGAGCGGTCTTAGCCGGTAATTTATTACAAGGTACGGGAAGCGCTGCCGTGAACGCTTATCAGAATGTTACGGGCAACATAGTTGCAAATGCCGACACAATTTTGGAAAATAAAATTGCAAACATTGAAACAATATGCAAAATGCTTGATACGCAGGGCGATGTTGTAAAACAAATGTTAAAAGACAGCATGGATTCCAACAAAGAAGATATTCAATCCATCAGCTCGTAATTATTTTTGTATTGTTTCAAAAGGGTTGTCCTGGGTGGTTTTTTGTTCTTCCCAGTGTTTTGCAATACCCTGTATGTGAAGCAAATTCGGGTCTATATTGCTTGCTTTAGGGGGTTTTGCCGATATTTTGTTTACAAAAGCTTTCATTTTTTCATCGTCAAAATCATTTTCCCAACGCGCTACAACGGTTGTGGCAACACAGTTGCCTATCAAATTTACGGTGGTTCTTCCCATATCAAGAATTTGGTCTATCCCCAATAAAATTGCAACACCCACAACAGGAATGCCGAAACTTGCCAGTGTGCCCACCAAAACAACCAGAGAAACCCTTGGTACACCCGCTATTCCCTTTGAAGTAAGCATAAGGGTTATCATAATTGCAATCTGCTGTTGAAAATTTAAATCAATACCCACCAGCTGCGCGCAAAATAAAGAAGTGAGCGCAAGATATAATGTTGAGCCGTCCAAATTGAAAGTGTAACCTGTGGGCATAACAAAACTTACAATATTTTTAGGTACGCCGAATTTTTCCATAATATTCATAGCTTTAGGCAGTGCAGCCTCTGAGCTTGCCGTTGAAAAAGCAAGCAGCGCAGGCTCTTTAATTGCTTTCAAAAGCGCGCTAAAGGGTATTCTTATAATTTTGCAAACTAAAACCAAAACAATTATTACAAAAAGGACAAGCGCGAAATAAACAATAGCTATAAATTTTGCATAATTTGCCAAAATGCCTACCCCGTTTTGCCCTATTGTAACGGCAATTGCACCAAAAACACCCACGGGCGCAAAGAACATAACGTATTCCGTGAATTTAAACATAATCTCGCAGGTGCTTTCCAAAAAATCCAAAACAGGGCGCGCCTTTTGCCCTATTCCGCAAATGGCTAAAGCAAAGAATATTGAAAATACAACAATCTGAAGCAAATTGCCTTCGGATAGAGATTGAAAAAGGCTTGTAGGCACTGAACTTACAAACATATGTGTAAGAGAATGGTCAATTTGAATTGTCTGCATTTTTTCAACAGCACTAAGGGAAACGCTTGCCAAATCAATGTTAAAGCCAACGCCGGGTTTAAAAACATTGCCGATAACAAGCCCCAAAATTAAGGCTATTGTTGTTACAATTTCAAAATAAATAATTGTTTTTAGGCCGATTTTTCCCAAGCCTTTAATGTCGCCATGCCCTGCTATTCCTACAACAAGGGTTGCAAAAATTAAAGGAGCGATAATCATTTTAACCATTCTTAGGAAAATATCCGCCAAAGGCTGCATTTTAACTGCATAATCCGGAGCAAGCCAACCAAAGATGATACCTAAGATAAGACCCAAGAATATGAATGTTGTAAGTTTAGAATTGTTCAAAATTCCGCTCCAGTTTGGCTTACCAGAACAGCTTAGCACAAAAATTTTCAAATACAAGTGCACTTTTGAACATTTTAGGCTTTATTGAAACTGTTAAGTCAACGGGAGCAAGGCTTTGACGATTTCAAAAAAACCGCTAAATTTCCTTGAAAGTCATTTGCATCGTCAATATATTTTTGTTGTCTTTAAATTCGTATTCCACTAAATCCATAGTATTTTTAACCAGGAAAATGCCAAGCCCGCCAAGAGGCCTTTCTTTGGCACTTAGGGTAATATCGGGGTCCTGTTTTTCCAGAGGGTTGTAAGGGGTGCCGGAATCTGTGAATTTCAGCTGAACATGCCTGTTTTCTATGATTTTAAAGGTTATTTCAACATCCCCTTCTTTGGGCGGGTATGCATAAGTTGAAATATTTATAAACACTTCTTCAACAGCTAAATTAAGCTTTGTTTTATATTCATCAGGCACTTTTGCCTCGTTACAATTTTCTTCCAGCCACCCTATAACCGTGCTAATCCTGCCTACATCTGCCGGCAGCAGGAATGTTTTTGTTTTTGATTTTTTCATAGTTTTTGTTTTCACTCCGTTGTATTTAAAAATAAGCATTGTTATATCATCCGCCTGTTCTTGCCCTTCTGCGAATTTTTCAACATCTTCCTTTATCGCAAACACAATATTTTCGATTTTTTCATTTTCAATTCTGCTCAAAGCATCAAGAAGCCTTTTTTCGCCGTAAAATTCGCCCGTTTCGTTATGCGCTTCGGTGATACCGTCTGTATATAAGAAAATATAAGTGTCGGGCGCTATTTTCATATCGTAAGAATGATAATTTGTATTTTCCATTGCCCCTGCAACAAGGCCGGGCTTGAATTTAAGATATTCGAACCCGCCGTCTTTATTTTTAATTAAAGGCGGGTTGTGTCCCGCGTTTGTGCAGGTCATCTTCCCTGTTGAAAGCTCCAAAATGCACAAAAATATCGTTACAAAAAAGCCCTGCTCATTGGTTTTGCAAATTTGTTCGTTCGCCCTCATCATAAGTTCATCAGCCCCAAGCCCTGTTTTTGCAAGGTTCTTAATTAAAGTTTTTGTTGTCATCATAAATAAAGCAGCGGGAATTCCCTTGCCTGAAACGTCTGCCACCAAAAACGCAAGGTGGTCATCATCGGTAAAGAAAAAGTCATAAAAATCTCCGCCCACATCATGCGCCGCGTACATTTTTGCGAATATGTCAAATTCGCCTCTTTCGGGATAAGGCGGGAAAACGCTTGGCAGTGACGAACTTTGGATTGATTTTGCAATGCTTAATTCTTTGTGCATGTGTTCTTGTTCTGCCTGCGCAAGGCTTAAACTTGTTATGTAATCTTTAATATCCGTTGTCATTTTGTTGAAAGTGTTTGCCAAAACTGCAAATTCTTCGGGGTCTTTTATATCCATTTTTATATCAAGGTTGCCGTCGCCTATCTTATTTGCAGTATTAATAAGGTAATCAACGGGCTTGTTTATATTTTTTCTAAACATATAATACATAGCCCCCGACACCGACACACAAAATACAAAAATTACTGCAAGCAGGTATTTTAAACGTTTAACAAGCGCTGCAAAAAGTTCTTCAGGCGGAACATTCACTATAAGAATCATATCGTTATCAAGCTTTTTTACAAAGGAAATATATTCAACATCTTTATATATAAAATTTTCGCCGTCTTTAATGTTTTCATCGTACCAGGGCAAGCTTTTTAAAGATTTGCCCGTCATATTTTTATCTTGAATACTTTTATCTGTTACAGCCAAAATAAAATCATTTTCTTTATCCGCAAAAAGGGCAAAACTGTTTGGCGTGGGGCGGATTTGGGAAATTTTTTGTATAATTGAATCAAGCTTCCAGTCAACCGTGGACATCCCTGTAAAATTTCCGTCTTTATCATATATTGCAGCACCCGCCGTTGTCATAAGGGAATATGTTCCTGTGTCATCGTAATATGGTGTTGTCCAGGCAACGGT
Source organism: uncultured Gammaproteobacteria bacterium (assembly GCA_964651135.1). Classification (GTDB taxonomy): domain Bacteria; phylum Cyanobacteriota; class Vampirovibrionia; order Gastranaerophilales; family Gastranaerophilaceae; genus CAYYBA01. The sequence continues at coordinate 4,745 of CAZYYK010000030.1, forward strand.
GCGGTATAACGTGCTGGGCGGCTTTGTTTTATCGAATTTTTGGCTGTAAATTTTAGCCGCATTTTTTACGGTTTCATCTTTTATTTCAAGATACCAGCTCTGGTTAAAATAATCGTATTTTTCGCTTTCAAAACTTTTATCAATCACAACTCCACCAGGGCTGCTAAAAGCATAAGAACAAAACCTTTTTTGGCTTGGCAAAATCTTATACGGTTCAAACCAAATTCCCCCGCCCACAGCAAGAGTATTATTTTCAAAATTGCTTTTTACTATAAAATCTGAAAGGGTGTGTGTTTTATTGTTTGAGCGGTGGAAAAATTCGCCCGCCAAAGATAAATCCACTGCATTTCCCTGTAATTGCTGAATAGATTTATTAACCTGTTCCACAAAATATGCAATCATCAAATTGCAGCTTTCGGTTTTTAATTTTTTGCTGTTTTCAAAAGAGCCCCAGGTCAGCACAAAAGTTACAAAGCCTAATATAATAAGCATTGATAACGTCATAAATATCATTTTTGCTTTTATTGTTTTAAGCATTTTATTCTATATCTAAAATATTGGTGAACCCGGTCATTTCAAAAATTTCCATGACAGGTTTTTGGACATTGAGGATTTTCATATGCCCCTGTTTTTCCATTCTTTTTTGAAGTTCCAGAATCACCCTCAAGCCAATACTTGATACATACGTAACACTTGTAAAATCAAGTATAAGACCGAGTATATCATCCAAGTCATCATTAATTCCCTGGCCGAATTCGACAGCTGTGTTAACATCAATCTTGCCTATTGCCTTGACAGTTAATTCGCGCCCTTTTCTTTGTTTTGTAAGTTGCATAAAAAACCTCTAATTTTCTAACTTCTAACTGCTTAAATTATATCAAATTTTATAACCGTGAAGCAACATCATTTAGATGATTTTTATTGGATATATTCGCAGCTAAACCTGTATGCTTCAAACGTTTTTGAAAAGTGGCCGGGGCTTAAATTTGCTTTCATTTTTAATGAATTCAAAAACATTTTTTTATCGCTCAGCTCTTCCCAAACAGAAGGCAGATAAACCGCGCGGCAGCACCCGTCTTTTATTATTATACCGTCTTTGTAGGGTTTAATTTGCCCCAACAAATCTTCTTCATTTTCAAAGCACATTTTTTCAGGCTCAGACAGAAGCGAAATTGCAATTGAAAGCTCTTGAGCTTCTTCAAGCGTAACGGGCTTGAATCTGGGATCTGAAAATGCAGCGCTTTTGGCGTTTTTAATTAAATCTTCAATCAGGGGGCGGTGCGCCACAATTGAACCTATACAGCCTCTTAGCGCATTATTTTTTTCTAAAGTTACAAAACAAGCACCCCATTGGTTAAAAACTTCAGGCGGCATGCTTTCAAAACAAACTTCTTTAAAGCGTGACAGTATGCTTTTTTTGGCAATTTCAATCATAAGATTTGAATAATATTTTTTTAAAAATTTGCTTTTCTCACCCTCATATAAAAACCAGCTGCCGTACCCAACAACGCTTGTTTTATCCCCAGTTGCGGCAGAAGAATTTATTAAACCCACCCTTATCAGCGAATATTTCTTTTCTTTTGCAAAATCAACAAGCCCCATAATGCCCACACTGCCGCATGCCTGCTCAGTGTGAAAATTTTGAATTTCTTTATTTTCAATCATAGCGGCTGTTGTATTATCAATTTCTCTTGCCTTGACATCTTTTAGAAAATGACTTAAATCAGATGAGATAATAAAACCGATTTGTTTATCTTCCCAATAAAATTCAATTATATCTTTAATTTTGGTATAATTTTCATCCCCGATAAGAACAGGCACAATTTCAACATCTTTAAATATTTTTTGTATTAAAGGAAGTTGAATTTCAACTGAATGCTCATATTTAAGCGCTTCATCATTAATTTTTGCACTGAATTTTTCTTCCATTTGGGCGCATATTTGTTTATTCACTTTAACATTGCCCAAGGGTGTCTGCCAAGCGTCATAAGATGTGAGCGCAAGCCCTTCAAACCAAATTTTATGTGCGGGGGCAAAAATAAAAAGAGTTTTTATGCCGCCATCAAGCGTTTTTATGCCGTCATACGCCAATTGCCCCGAATAGATAAGGCCGGCATGCGGCACAATGGTGCAGCGCGCCTTATATTCAAAACTTTGGCTGTTTTTTTCAAAAATTTCTATTTGTTTGTTCAATTCCGAAGCATTATTTGTATAAAACGTTCCTGCAACAGATGGCGGTTTTATTTTATCCATAAAATGTATTATAATACATTTTATGAAATATCAAAATACCCTTGAAGGCAATAAAGTGCAATGTACAATCTGCCCGCGCGAATGCAGGCTGGGCGCGGGGCAGGAAGGCTTTTGCCATGTCAGAAAAAATGTGGATGGCGAAATTCGTTTAACAACTTACGGCTATAACACGGGGCTTGCCGTAGACCCCATAGAAAAAAAGCCCCTTTACCATTTTTACCCGGGCACATCGGTTTTGTCCTTTGGAACATTCGGGTGCAATATGGGATGTTTGTTTTGCCAAAATTATCAAACAACCAAAAGCAAGGCTGATACTAAATATTTAAATAAAGCATCCCCCGAACAGATTGTGAAAGTGGCGCTTGAAAGCGGCTGCAAAAGCGTTGCTTTTACTTATAACGACCCTGTAATATTTTTTGAATACGCAATCGACTGCGCCAAATTGTGCAGGAAAAAAGGCATTAAAACAGTGGCTGTGACATCGGGCTTTATTAATAAAGACCCTAGAATTGAGTTTTTTGAACATATGGATGCCGCAAACATTGACCTTAAAGGCTTTAGCGAAGAATTTTATAAGAAAAACTGCCTTGCAAGCCTTCAACCTGTTTTAGACACCATAAAATATGTAAAAAACGAAACAAAATGCCACCTTGAATTAACCACTATGATAATTGAAGGCGAAAACAATTCTGATGACCAAATTAAGCGCGAATGCGACTGGATTGTTGAAAATCTGGGCTGCAACGTGCCTTTGCATTTCAGCGCTTTTTTCCCGAACTATAAATTTTTAGACAAAAAACCAACCTCCCTAAGGACACTTTTGCGCGCCCGGGAAATTGCAACAACTTCAGGCCTCAACTATGTTTATTTGGGCAATGTTGTAAATGCCGCAACATCTGCCACTTATTGCAAAAACTGTAAAAATCTGATTATTGAAAGAAGCGGGTACGGTGTTTCAAACCACCTTGTAAAAAAAGACAAATGCCCTTGTTGCGGCACAAAGTGTGACGGCATGTTCTAATTTCACATTTTTGTTAAATTTTGAGCCTTTTTATTTGGAAAAATATCAAAAATTGCATTTTTTGTATCCAGAAATGGCAAAATTGTCAAATTAAGAAGATATATTGTAAAAATTGTAAATTTTTTATTTTTATTTATTTTTTTACGGCTTATAATTAAAAAGCTGCAAAAAAAATATATAAAATTTTAAAAATATTAAAAAAAATAAATTTTTTTACATTTTAAAAATAAATGGGACAATTTTTTAAAAATTTATAAAAGTTTACAAAAATAAATATTTGACGCAACGCAAAAACAGGTGCATGATTGCAATATCATAACAACAGGAATTAAAAGAAAGAGGCAAAAATGGCAGAAGTATTTACAAAAGAAGAAATTAAAAAACAGATTAAGGAAAAAAATATTGAATTTGTCCGTTTACAGTTTTGTGACCTGAACGGCAAAACTAAGAATATGGCAGTTCCTTCCACCCAGATTGATAAAGTTTTAAACAACGAATGCATGCTGGATGGCTCTTCAATCAAGGGTTTTAGGCACATTGAAACATCTGATATGTATTTTTATCCCGATTTGAGCACCTTTGTAATTTTGCCCTGGAGAGAAGACAAAATAGAAGATTCAAACGTTGCAAGAATTATATGCGATATCCACAACTCGGACGGCACACCGTTTGAAGGCTGCCCCAGATGCAACTTGAAAAGAGTTATCAAAAAAGCCGAAAAATTGGGCTTTCTTATGAATGTCGGCCCTGAGGCAGAATTTTTCTTATTTAAAAAAGATGAAGAAGGCAAACCCACCGTTTTCACCCATGATAAAGCAGGCTACTATGACGTTGCGCCGGACGATTTTGGCGAAGGCATAAGGCGCAAAATTGTGCGGGTGCTTACAAAAATGGGCTTTGATATTGAAGCAAGCCACCACGAAGTAGCACCCGGGCAGCATGAAATTGATTTTAAGTATGCAGACGCCCTTACCACGGCCGACAACATTATGACATTTAAATATGCGGTTAAAGCCATTTCTTCTCAATTCGATCTGCACGCAACATTTATGCCCAAACCGATTTTTGGTATAAACGGTTCCGGCATGCACTGTAATGTTTCGCTTTTCAAAAAAGACAAAAACGCTTTTTACGATGAAAAAAGAGTCTATCAGCTTTCTCAAGAAGCGCTTTACAGTATCGGCGGCATTTTAGAAGAAGTAAGAGCATTTACCGCAATTACAAACCCCACTGTTAACAGCTACAAAAGGCTTGTTATGGGCTATGAAGCGCCCGTTTATCTGGCATGGTCTTTGGCAAACAGGTCTGCGCTTATCAGAGTTCCGGCTAAACGCGGCGGAGCAACAAGAATTGAACTGCGCTCGCCTGACCCAAGCTGCAACCCTTATTTGGCGCTTGCCGTTATTTTGGAATCAATTATAGCGGGTATTGAAAACAAAATTAAGCCGCCGCTTCAAGTTGAGAAAAATATTTACAAAATGGATGACAAGGCAAGAAAACGCGCCAAAATTACCTCTTTGCCCGGCAGCTTGTACGAAGCGCTTGAACTTATGAAAAAAAGTAAAGTTGTAAAATCTGCCCTGGGAGAACATATTTTTAACGAATTTATATCGTCCAAAAACAAAGAATGGGAAAAATTCCGCACATACGTTTCTCCCTGGGAAGTTGACATGTACCTGTAATAGTAATAGGATGTAGTTTATGTGCAGAATTGGCGTTATTAAATCGAAAAAATATATACATCCGTCACTGGTGCTAAAATTAATGCGCTCGCAGCAAAAAGGGCATGACAATTCGGGTTTTGCTTTTGTTATGCAGGATTTGGGGGGAATTTTTGAAAAATATAAAGAATTCCCCGTTTTATCAATAGCCTGCACGGATGAAGGGCTTAAAAAAGCTGAAGATATGCTCTACGAGCTTGGTTTCAACAGAATTTTTCAATACACTCCTGAAACTTTTCCCAAAACGGGGTTAAAAATTCAGCCCATGCCAAATTACGTTTTTGCGGTTTTTCAATACCCCAGGGAATACAAAAACGCCCCTCAAGAAAAAAAAGAGGAATTGCTTGCAAATACAAGGCTTAAACTTCGAAAAATGCTTGAAGTAAACGAAGACGGCTATGTTTATTCTTTTTGGCAGGATGTAATTACTCTGAAAGAAATCGGCGACCCTAAAGATATAGGCACATACTTTAACCTTTGGAAAGAAGATGACAATTTCCGCGCCAAAATTATATCGGCACAGTGCAGGCAAAATACGAATTACGATATTGTGCGCTACGCCGCACACCCTTTCTTTTTGCAGGGTTACACCACTTTAACAAACGGCGAAAATACATTTTATGAAAAAAACAAACTCTTTCAAAAAAGCCTTTTCAAAGGTTACATCGGGTTTGAATCGGATTCGCAATGTTTTTTGTACACTCTTCATTATGTGCATAAAATTTTAAAATGGCCTCTGAAATATTATAAACATATATTAACGCCGCTTCCTTACGAACAGATGACGACAAGGCCCGATAAAGAAGTGCTTTTAAGAATAAAAACTTCTTTGAGTAACCTTGAAATTAACGGACCTAACACAACAATAGGCGTTTTGCCTGAAGGCGATATTTTTTGCGTGTGCGACAGCAAAAAGCTGCGCCCAACCGTTGTAAGCGTTTCGGACGATATTGCGGTTATAACTTCTGAAGTGTGCGGAATTAATGAAATTTTGCCTTTACGTAAAATTGAAGATGATATATACTTACAAGAATGTGAAACAATACAAATTGATGATGAACTGAAGGTTACAAGGATGCAACAGTGACAGACAACAAAATCAACAAAATAGCCCTGGATGACCTACCCTGGATTATAGAATACGACAGTGAAAAGTGTATGCTTTGCGGGCATTGCGTTGCTGCCTGTTCTTTCGGGGCAATTAAGGTTGATGTGCAGAAAAGGAAAAAAGTTAAAGCGCTTTCAAATGAAGAAGGCTTTGCAATTGAATCAAACCAAAAGGCAATTCCCGTTATAAAACAGGTTGTGGACGAGGATAATTTTTGCAGGGGCTGCGGCATTTGTACAAAAGTGTGCCCGAATGACGCTATTAAAATTGTAAGAAACAAAACAGAAATTTTCGGCACAAGATACCGCGCAAAAACAGGCGAAAGTGTTAAAAGGGGCGGCAGAAGCAACTTACACACAGAAGGGCGCACTTTAGACAAAATTAAAGTTGGCAGAATTTCGCAAATGACAGACCCTTCCCTGGATGCCCTCCGCCACACTTTTGATTTAAGAACAAATTTTGGGCGCGTTATAAGCGCTGATGAACTTGATTTTAACCTGAAGGGCGGCAATTTGGAATTAAACCCCGCAAGATCCCTGCCGGCAAACAGCCTTATTTACCCAATTTTAATAGGCGATATGTCGATAGGGGCGTTATCTACAAGAATGTGGGAAGCCATTGCCATTGCAATTGCCTATCTGAATGAAGTTAAAGGAATGCCAATCAGAATGTGCACGGGCGAGGGCGGAATTCCCGAAAAACTTTTGAAATCCAAATATCTTAAATATATTATTTTGCAAATTGCCTCAGGGCACTTTGGCTGGAACAGAATAGTTAATTCCATACCCGATATGATTGAAGATCCTGCCGGTATTTTAATTAAAATAGGGCAGGGCGCAAAACCCGGGGACGGCGGCCTTTTAATGGCAGAAAAAAATGTGCGCCACATACAAGAAATAAGAGGTGTTCCAAAAGCGGATTTATTAAGCCCGCCAAACCATCAGGGGCTTTATTCAATTGAAGAGAGCGTTCAGAAAATGTTTTTGTCGCTTAACTGCGCGTTTCGCTTCAAAGTGCCTGTTGCGGTTAAGGTGGCTGCAAGTTCAACATCTGTAAGCGTTTACAACAATCTTCTGCGCGACCCTTACAACATTGTGGGCGGTTTTTTCTTAGACGGTCTTCAAGGCGCAACAGGGGCGGCGCATGAGATTTCTTTAAACCACACGGGGCATCCTATTGTTTCAAAATTAAGAGATTGTTATATGGCAGCCGTGCGGCATGGCAAACAAGGGCAAATTCCGCTATATGCAGGCGGCGGAATGGGCATGAACGGAAACCTTGCAGCTGACACCTTCAAAATGCTATGTTTGGGTGCAAACGGCGTTTTTACGGGCAAACTCATCCTTCAAATTGCAGGCTGTGTGGGTAACGATTACGGCAAATGCAACGCCTGCAACACGGGGCGCTGCCCCATAGGAATTACCACCCAAAACCCTAAACTTGTTCAAAGGCTTGATGTTGACACTGTTGCGCAGAATATCGTTAATTATTTTCTTGCAACGGATATTGAACTCAAAAAGCTTTTGGCGCCCGTTGGCAACAGTTCTTTACCCATAGGGCGTTCGGATGCGTTAATTTGTGTTGATAAAAATGTGGCAGAAAGGCTGCAAATTCAGCATGCCTGCTAGGAAAAAACTATGAAAAACACTGTTAAAATAAATACAATTGAAAACGAAAAAAGAATTTCAACCCAGGAATTAATGCATAAAATCTGGGAAGAGGTTGAGCGCGGCTCTCATAATTTTGAAATAACAGCCTCAGGCCAGCACAATATAGGCGGCTCTTTGTGGTCAAAAGACGGCAAAGACTTGAATTTTTATATTAAAAACCCCGGTCAGCGCGCGGGGTCTATGGGGGTTGGCGGCACAAATATTTATATTGAAGGTGCTGCACCCGCAGACGTGGGCTGGCTGAATTCCGGCGCTACCATTGTGGTTAAAGGCGATAGCGGAGATACCACAGCGCACTGCGCTGCAAGCGGCAAAATTTTTGTGGGCGGGCATGTGGGAACGCGCTCCGGCGCACTTATGAAATGCGACCCCAAATTCGATGTACCGGAACTTTGGGTTTTAAAAAGCACGGGCTCGTTTGCCTTTGAATTTATGGGCGGCGGCACTGCCGTTGTTTGCGGCTGGGATTGCGAAAATTTTAAATCCGTTTTGGGCGACAGAGCATGTATTGGCATGCTTGGGGGTGTCGTATATTTCAGGGGGCCTGTTTTAAACATTTCCGATGATGTTTTTGTGCTTGATTTGGATGAAAAAGACGTTGATTTTCTAAAAAGCGGCATAAAAGATTTTCTTCAAAAAATTGAAAGAGAAGAAATTTACAAACAGCTTACCGATTTTTCAAAATGGCGAAAAATTGTTGCAAAAACGTATGAGGAGCGCCAAAAAACGCATTCCATAGATTTAAAAACATTCAGAGAAAAAATTTGGATGCAGGAGATTGGCGGCTCAATTTTTAAAGATTTAGTGGAAGACGATTTTATATCCTACGATTTATTACAAACAGGTGCGGGGCGCTTAAAAATTCCAATGTGGAAAAATTACGCTTACAGCGCGCCTTGCGAATACAATTGCCCTGTTAAAATCCCCACACAGAAACGGTTTTCGCTTTTGCGTGCGGGCAAAATTAAAGAAGCGCTTGAACTTGTGCTTAAATACAGCCCCTTCCCCGCAAGCGTTTGCGGGCAGGTATGCCCGAACCTGTGCCTTAACGATTGTTCAAGGTTAAAGGTGGATGAGCCTTTGGATGTAAAGATGCTGGGGCAATTATCGGCAGAAGTTAAATTAAAAATGCCTAAAACCGTAAAAAAAGAAAAAATAGCAATAGTAGGCTCCGGCACTGCGGGCCTGAGCGCCGCCTGGCAGCTTTTGCAAAAAGGCTATAAGGTTGATATTTACGAACAAGACAATAAAATTGGCGGCAAGCTTTCGCAGGTAATTCCCGAGGAGCGTTTGTCGCAGGAAATTTTGCAAACAGAGCTTGAAAGGTTCAATAAGGCGGGCGTTAAAATAAACCTCAACACAAAAATGACCAAGGAACTTTTCAGAAAACTTGAAAAGGAATATGACGCCGTTATTCTTGCAACAGGCGCACACGGGCCCATCGTTATTCCTTTTGAAGGGTATGAAAGGCTTATAAAGGGGCTTGATTTTCTGAAAAGTACCAAAAACGGTAAAAAATTTAAACTGGGCAAAAAAGTTGTGGTAATTGGTGCGGGAAATGCCGCAATGGACGTTGTTTTAGAAGCCTACAAGCAGGGCGCAAAAGAAGTTAGCGCCATAGACATCCAAAAACCTTCCGCTTTTGAAAAAGAAATTAATGATGTTGAAAAGCTGGGTGCTAAAATTTTATGGCCTTGTTTTACGGAAAAAATCACGCAAGAAGGGGTTTGGCTGAAAGACGGGCGTTTGCTTAAGGCCGAGAGCGTTATTATTGCAATTGGCGACAGGCCGATTTTTGATTATCTGGATAAAAAATATTTGGATGAAAAATCCAAGGTTTCTTTAAACGAATTTAACCAGAGCGAATTTAACAAAAAAGTTTTTGTTGTGGGTGATGCCGTTAAATGCGCCCTTTTTACAAATGCTATTGCAGACGGCAGAAACTGTTCTTTTAACGTAATAAGGTTTTTGAACAACGAAAAACTTGAAGAAGCCGAAACAAAAGAAATGATACCGCAGGAAAGAATTAAAGCCGAATACTACGAATGTTACACGTCTTCTTGCGATAATGAAAAAAACCGCTGCCTATCCTGCGGCTATTGCAGGGATTGCGGGCTTTGTTCGGCAAGCTGCCCCAACAGCGCAATTTCAAGGGTGGAAAATAAGGACGGCACTTTTGAATATGTAAGCGATGATAACAAATGTATAGGCTGCGGCATTTGTGAAGGGCTTTGCCCGTGCGGCATTTGGGAGATGGTATCAAATATATAGCCCTTTAAATAATTTTAATGTTAAAATTAGTGAGAGGAAAACAATAAAGGTTTATTTGATATGGAAAATTTAAACATACTTGTTGTTGAAGATGAAGAAGATATATCAGAGCTTGTTTGTTATAATTTGGAAAAGGCAGGCTATATTTGTGAAACCGCATTTTCAGGAGAACAGAGCCTTAAAAAACTTGAAAATAATCTGCCCGACCTTGTTTTGCTTGATATAATGCTTCCCAATATAAACGGATTTGAGGTTCTAAGAAGAATACGCTCTGATGACAGATATAAAAAAGTATCTGTTATAATACTTACCGCAAAAAGTTCGGATTCGGACGTTGTCAAAGGTTTGGAATTAGGCGCTGATGATTATATAGCAAAACCGTTTAGCCCTGCTGTTCTTATGGCAAGGATTAAAAGCGTTTTGAAGCGCAGGCATGATTTTTCCAAAGGCGAGACCATAAAAATAAATAAATTGGTGATTAACCCTTCAAAATATGAGGTTACAATTGATGATACGCCTGTGAACCTTACAATCAGCGAATTTCAAACACTTTGTTTTTTGGCTGAGAAAAAGGGCTGGGTTATGTCAAGGTATCAAATAATTAACGCAATAAAAGGCGAAGACCATTTTGTAACAGACAGGGCGGTTGATGTTATGATTGTAGGGCTTAGAAAAAAACTTAAAGAATACGGAAGTTACATAGAAACAGTGCGTGGTGCGGGCTATAAATTTAAGGAGAATTAATGGATTTTAAATTGCTTTTGTTGTTCCTTGTATCGGCGGCTTTTGGGTTTGCAGGATTGTTAATTGCAAGAAGAATAAGAAAGCTTGAGAACATAAGAAAAGATTTTATAGCAAATGTTTCCCACGAATTAAGAACGCCCATTACTTCAATAAAAGGGTTTACGGAAACTTTGCTTGAGGGCAATTTGGAAGATAAAGAAGAAGTGCGCCATTTTCTGGAAATTATAAAAAAGCATTCAGACAGGCTAAATGCCATTATAGAAGACCTTTTAAGCCTTTCTAAAATTGAGCGGGACGCCAAAGACATCAGTTTTATAAATTGTCTTTTAATAAAAGCTTTGGATAACGCTATTGAAATATGCAAATTGAAGGCTTCGCAAAAAAACGTTGCGCTGGAGCTTCGTGCCGATAGAACCTTAATGGCAAAGGTAAACCCTTCTTTGATAGAGCAGGCAAGCGTGAACCTTATTG
>CAZYYK010000031.1:0-1296 GCA_964651135.1 uncultured Gammaproteobacteria bacterium
TAATCGGCGTTGTGGCGGCGCTCACAATTCCTTCTGTTGTGAAAAATTATAGAGCAAGTGAATTAAAAACGCAGTTCAAAAAGGCATATTCGGATACAGCACAAGCTGTTTTAAGAATGCAAACAAGCGAAGGCGGCACGGCGTATGATTTTAGCAACAGTGTTAATGACTTTAGAAATAAATTTATGGGTTATTTTTCTGTATTAAAAGACTGTACAAGCTCTTGTTTTGACCCTGATATATATAAAACTTACAATAGAAACAGCGTAAATACCTCTCTTTTTATAAGATCTTTTATTACAAAAAACGGTATGACATACAATTTCCATAAAGGGCCAAACACAAGCAATATCTATATAACAGTAGATATTAACGGGTTCAAAAAAGGCCCGAATCTTTGGGGGCACGATGTTTTTACTTTTTATATACTGCCCAATAATCAAGTGTTAAAACCATGCGGGCCGGGAAAGCCTGAGGGGAGCGGGGCTGTTTGCAACAAAAACAGTACAAGCGGCTACAACGGGCTTGGCTGCGCTGAAGTTGCCCTTACGGATGAAAATTATTTTAAAAATTTGCCATAACGCTTTGCAGTTCATTAGGTGGTGCAATTCCGCATTCAGTGATAATACCTGTTATTAAAGAGTTTGGGGTTATATCAAAAGCGGGGTTTATAACACCTGTGCCTTTGGCGCAAATTGCCACGCCGTTAATTTCGGTCACTTCTTTTTCATCCCTTAATTCAATAGGAATTTCGGCCCCCGTTTTAATTGACATATCAATTGTGGATTTTGGCGCTGCTATGTAAAAAGGAATTTTGTAATATTTTGCAACAATTGCCAAAGTGCAGGTGCCGATTTTGTTTGCACTGTCGCCATTGGCTGCAATTCTGTCAGCGCCTGTTATTACAACATCAATCATATTTTTTGACATAAAATAAGCGCACATGCCATCCGTCAAAAGCGTTACTGGAATGCCGTCACGCACTAATTCAAAGGTGGTAATCCGCGCCCCTTGCAGCCTTGGGCGGGTTTCATCGGCAAAAACCTTAATGGTTTTGTCTTTTTCCCAAGCACTTCGAACAACACCCAAAGCCGTCCCATAGCCCACTGTTGCAAGCGCTCCGGCGTTGCAGTGGGTTAAAATTGCGGCACCTTTGGGCACAATTTGCGCCCCGTATTTTCCTATTTTTTTATTTGTGTCAATATCTTCATTTTCAAGTTTTATGGCATTTTCAATCAATTTGTTACAAATTTCATCAATGCTGAAATTTTTGCGAATAATGCTGCGCTGAGAATT
>CAZYYK010000031.1:1306-15893 GCA_964651135.1 uncultured Gammaproteobacteria bacterium
CAATGCCCATGCAAGGTTTACGGCTGTGGGGCGGGCAGATTCCAAGTAGTCACAGCCTTCCAGCGCTTCTGCCTTAAAAGTTGCAAAGTCAACCTTGGTATGTTTAAGTTCAAGCGCTAAAAGTGCCGCTCCATGCGCCCCCGCAACCCCAATTGCAGGCGCACCACGCACTATCATTGTTTTTATGGCATCATACATGGCATGATGTGTTGTTATTTCAACATGTTTATACTCGTAGGGCAAAAGGGTCTGATCAACCATTCTTGAAACATTTTTTATTTTGTCCCACTCGAGTGTTTTTTCTAATCCGCTCATTTTTTAAAATCCTTAATATCAATAGTCATCAAAAACCTTGCCCCCATTGCCGTTGTGGCATTTGTAAGAGCGCATACAAAACCCAATAACGCACCGCTTATTAAAAACAGCCAAAAAGCCCTAAAAACCAGGTACGGCAGGGCATAATTGTAATAATTTTTAAAAATCCAGCCTAAAAGAATAACAAACGGCACAAACACAACCCCAAACGCCACAAACGACACTGCGCCAACGATGCCGCCCATAATTGCGCTTTGCTTGTAATCTTCCAATTTTAGCAAATCATTTCTGCAAAGATAAAAAACAGCTATCGGTGCGCTAAAAAACAACAATAGCAACATTGCAGGGAATATAAAAGGCGGTATAAGCGCTATTAGCCCTATTGCTGCGCCCACAATAGCAGATACAATCAAGCTCTGCTTGGAAATTGTAATCATCGCATAACCTCCTCGTTTCTTTGGTGGCAAATTGCAATTGCAATAGCGTCAATAGTATCGTCCAGCTTGACATTTTCCCCTATATCAACCGTTTTTTTAACAATACATTCAACCATGCACTTTTGCGCCCTGCCGTTGCCCGTTAACACTTGTTTTACAACCATTGGCGTATATTCGAAAACAGGAACTTCCATTTTTTCTAACGCAGCTAAAATTACCCCGCGCGCTTCAAGCACCGGAATTATTGTTTTTTGATTTTTAAAGAAAAAAACTTGTTCAATTGAAGCTTTTTCGGGTTTATATTTTTTGCAAACTTCTTCAATATCGTAAAAAATCTCCAAAAGCCGCTGCGGCACAGTGTTTTCCTTGCTTGTTTGAATAGAGCCGCATGTGATAACCGAATAATTGCCGCCGTCACAATCTAAAATACAATAACCCGTAATCTGAATTCCGGGATCTATGCCTAAAATCCTCATACAATGATTATAACAGGAAAATTGCCAAAAGGGCAACAAAGAATTTTACCACGGATAACTCTCTTTCATCTCCCAGCCATCGCGCGCAAGCTTTGCCGCACAACAGGCTCCGCCGCTGTTTCTGGAACAACTGCTGTTTATGGTTGTCATAGCATTGTTGTAACATTCGGGCAAAATTCCCTTGTCTGTTCTTATGAAATAAAATAAATCTTTACCCAGTTGGTTAGGCTCTTTTGAACCGTTTAAATCGACATAAACATTGTAATAAGCAACAGTCGAGTCACCGCCCGTTGAAAAAATTACAAAAAGGATGCCGTCGGGTGTTAAAAATGTTGTCCTTACACTAGGCGCAACCACATGCATACTTGTATGATCGCCATTTAATGTTTTCCAGGGCGTAACTGTTTTATATCCGCATTCTTGATATGTATTGCAAATTTTTGCCACCTTTAAATAAGGTTTCCAGTATCTGTTAAAATATTCTGTTGCCCCGATATCAAAGGCGCTATCCCAGGTTTGATACATCCCGTTTTGCGCCTGCGACATATTATATGCTTGATTTATGCTTGACCACGCCTTTTTTAGCTTTGTTACAGTTTGGGTTTTTTGATAATTTTTCACAACAGAAGGAATTGTAAGGGCTGCCACAACGCCAATAATTGCAAGGGTTATAAGAACTTCCGCCAAGGTAAAAGCTTCCTTATTCATAGTTCTCCTTATTGTATTCATACAACATTTTCAAAAATAATATCATATATTATGTATGAATGCAACAAAAAAATGACAAAACACAACTTTTAATAAAAACTTTCGGCAAAAAAATCAAGGATTTGCGCATAAAAAAATACAGCGCCTCAATTAACAAATTCGCCTTTGAAAATGATTTAGACAAAGGAAATTTAAGCAGGCTGGAAAATGGTTTGACTGAAGTAAAGCTCACAACTTTATGGAAAATAGCACAGGCGCTTGGTGTTTCGCCTAAAGAGCTTCTGGGCTCAATTGAAAAAGAACTTGGCAAAGACTTTAATTTATTGGAAGATTAATTTTTATGTTATAATTCTTCTATGGAAAAAATTGTGCTTAAGCAAGAATTTATGGAGCAAGCGCGCAAACTGGCGCTAGGTGCGGAAATTTTGCCAAACGGCATTGAAGGTTTAGCGTTGAAATTGCAAAAAGCTCACGATGAAAACCGCCCTTTGCGTGTAAAATTGGGGCTTGACCCAACCCGCCCCGACCTGCATTTGGGGCACACCGTTGTTATGCGAAAACTCAAGCAATTTCAAGATTTCAGGCATACAATTGTTCTGATTGTAGGCGCTGCAACGGCTATGGTGGGCGACCCTTCAGGGAAGAGCGAAACGCGCCCCAGCCTTACAAAAGAGCAGGTTGATGAAAATGCAAAAACTTATTTTGAACAGATGTCAAAAGTGCTTGATGTTAAAAATGCCGAAATTGTAAACAATGCCGACTGGCTTCATAAACTGAATTTTGTTGAGATGTTGAAACTGGCATCTTCTGTCACAATGGCGCAGCTTATGACGCGCGAAGATTTTGCCGTAAGGTATCAAGAAGGCCGTCCCATAAGTGTTGTAGAGCTTTTTTACCCCTTAATGCAGGGCTATGACAGCGTTGTGGTTAATTCCGATATTGAATTAGGCGGCAGCGACCAAAGGTTTAATTTGCTTATGGGGCGCGACATTCAATCATTTTACGGTAATGAAAATCCGCAAATGGCAATGCTTTTGCCCTTAATTGAAGGTACGGACGGGCTGAAAAAAATGTCTAAAACCTACCCGGAACACTGCATTTCCTTGACGGAGGAACCTAAAAATATGTACGGCAAGCTTATGTCCCTGCCGGACGGGCTTATGTCAAGGTATTTCTTGCTTTTAACCGATTTAGAATTTAACAAAGACAACAACCCGCGCGATGAAAAAATGCGCCTTGCATATGAAATCACCAAAATGTATTGCGGCAAAAAAAATGCTGACCTTGCGCAGGAAGAATTTGTAAATGTGGTGCAGAATAAAGGTATACCAAGCGATATAAGAGAAGTAAAATTAACGGCACCCAAAAATATTGTAGATTTATTGGCAGAACTTAATTTTATACCGAGCAAAAGCGAAGGCAAAAGGCTTATTGCGGGCGGCGGCGTTAAATTTGACGGCGAAAAGGTTGCAGATATTACCTTAAACATTGAAAAATCGGGCATTTTACAAGCAGGGAAAAGAAATTATGCCAAAATTATATTCTAAAATGACGGACCTTATAGGTTCAACGCCCATTGTGAAAATCAATTCACTGGGGTGTGATAATTTATGGGCAAAAATTGAATATTTCAACCCGGCAGGTTCAGTTAAAGACAGAATCGCCTTTAATATGCTCCAGGAAGCAATGAATCGGGGCGAAATTGACGAAAATACAACCGTTGTAGAGCCCACAAGCGGCAACACGGGCGTAGGGCTTGCGTTTTGCTGTGCCGTTTTCGGGCTTAAATTTATTGCAACAATGCCCGAAAATATGAGCCACGAACGCCTAAAGCTTATACAAGCCTACGGGGCTGAAATTGTATTAACACCAAGGGAAAAGGGCATGCAAGGCGCAGTTGATTGCGCTTATGAAATAGCGCAAAGCATTAAAGAAAAAGGCGAAAAAGCCTATATGCCCATGCAGTTTGAAAATATGGATAACCCCAAAGCCCACATTAAAACCGCAGAAGAAATTTTTGAAGATACCGACGGCAAAATTGATGTTCTTGTGGCGGGAATCGGCACAGGCGGCACAATTTCAGGCGCAGGGCAAAAACTGAAAGAGCTAAAGCCGGGCATAAAAACAATCGGCGTTGAAGCCTTTGAAAGCCCGCTTTTAACGCATGGTCAAGCCGGGCCGCATTCTATTCAAGGAATCAGCGCAAATTTTGTGCCAAAAACCTTAAACAGAGCGCTTGTTGATGAAATTATAGATGTAAAAGGTTCTTATGCCGCCCAAATTGCCCGCCAGGTTGCCCGCGAAGAGGGGCTTTTGGTGGGAATTTCATCGGGGGCGGTGTTATACGCCGCAAGAGAAGTTGCAAAACGCGACAACTCAATGGTGGTAGCAATTTTGGCTGATTACGGCGAAAGGTACTTATCCGGAGATTTGTATGAGTAATATAGCTTTTATCCGCGGAATTCAAACGATAATGCAGGATATTCAGACAATTAAAGACAAAGATCCTGCCGCAAGAAGCGTTTTTGAAATTGTGCTTTTATACCCCGGCCTTCATGCGCTTTTATGCCACAGAATTTCGCATAAACTTTTTATATGGCATATTCCTTTTATACCAAGGTTTTTAAGCCAGTTGGCAAGGTTTTTTACGGGCATTGAAATTCACCCGGGGGCTACAATCGGGCGCAATTTTTTTATTGACCATGGCATGGGCGTTGTTATTGGTGAAACCACTGTTATTAAAGATAATGTTCTTATATATCAAGGCGTTACGCTTGGCGGCACGGGCAAAGAACTTGGCAAACGCCACCCGACGGTTGAGGATAACGTTACAATAGGCGCGGGTGCAAAAGTTTTGGGCAATATCACAATAGGGGCGAATTCAAATATAGGTGCGGGGAGCGTTGTGATTGATAATGTTCCTGAATATTCAACCGTTGTAGGTATACCGGGAAGAATTGTGCAGCAAAAAGTCTATATCCAAGGGCAGCTTTTGCACAACAGAATTCCGGACCCAATTACTTGTGAATTAAACCGCTTAAAATATGAAGTTTTAGAATTAAGACAAAAACTTGATAACAAAGGGGTTTAACCTTTTTTTGCGTCCCTTTTTTGTTATTTTGCGTAAATTCTCAAATAATTCCAGTATGTTGCAAAGATTTTCTGCACGTAATTTCTGGTTTCGGGATACGGAATATTTTCTATAAATTCGTCAACATCAGACGTGTTTTTTTGTTCAAGCCATTTTTTAACGGCCCCCGGCCCTGCGTTATAAGCAAGCACGGCAAGCATTTCATCCCCGTAAAGCTCTTTTTTCACCTGCGCAAAATATTTTGTTCCCAGGGAAATATTGTAATTAATATCTTCAAAATCATGCCAGTCGGTTTGGCCTTTAACAAAATCGGCAGTTTGGGGCATAACCTGCATTAGGCCGCGCGCGCCGGCTTTGCTTTTGGCACTTGTGTCGAAATGACTTTCTTCTTTTATAATTGCAATCAAAAGAAAGGGCGACATTGCGTATTGACGCGCATTTTTATTAATAACCGAGGCATAATACACAGGGTATGCAAGCTGCCATTGCGGCAGGGTTATGCTGTTTTTATCCGCTGTTTTATCAATTTTATCGCGCGCTAAAAGCATTGAATAAACATGCCTGCCGTTTTTGCGGGCAATATAGCTTTGAACAAAATTATCATGAAGCTTAAAGTCAGAAATAGCTTGAATATCGCCCAACTTTGCAAGTTTGTTTAAAGAGCGCATTGTTTTGGATTCAAAGCCATGCGGGAAGGCTGCATCGGGAAGATTTTCGCTTAGAGTTAAATTTTTGTTGGTTTTAAAGGGTTGTCTGCTGTTTTTTATTTTATTTTCAACCCTAAAAGCGTAGTAACTGTCGGGCGAATCGTGCAAAATTTTCTTATACATTGAAATTGCCTGGGCGCCTTTGCCTTGTTTTTCAAGGGCTTTTGCCGTCCAAAAAATTGCCTTGGCGCTTGATTGCGTTTTGGGGTATTGAGAAATATGCTTATGCCCAAAATCCGCCGCCTGCGCAAAATTTCTTGCCATATAGGCGCAAACAACGCTTTCCGCCAAAGCCGCCCCGCCCCAATGGCTTTTGGGCGCGCGGGTGTAAATTTTAAAATACATAGGGCATGCCGAAGCTTTGGGCAGCATTTCGGCATAGTTAAAAAGGGCGCCGTAATATGCAGGGTTTTGGGGGCTGTTTGCAGCATGCACAAGGCTTTGCAGCGAGAGTTTTTTATCGGGGTATAAATTTTCAAAAGATATTATGGCATCCTGGATTTGCCCGTTTTTTATATCTTCTCCCGCCTTTAGGTTCGCTAAACCGCCAAGATAGGCTTGCTGCGCCAAAACTGTCTGATTAAGCTTTTCATAATTTTGTGCCCTCAAAAGCCACGATTTTTGGGCGCCGACGCCTGCAAGAACATCCAAAGACTTTTGATATTCGCCGTTTTGCGTCAAAGAATTTGCAACAACAATTTTTTCTTCATCCGTCAAAGGCGTTTTATAACTATTTTGTATAGAGACAACCGCGTTTTTTGAAAACCTGCCCGAGGGCGCGTATTTTATGTATTCAAGAAAATATTTGACAGCATCCTGTGGCCTTTTATCATAAATTATTGCGCCTTTTTTATATTTGGCGGCGTAGGCGTAATCGCTTTTGGGATACTTTTTTATCAATTTTTTAAAAGTTGAAAGCGCTTGTTTTTCGCGTTTGGTTTCAAGATAAATGTTGCCTGCTTCCCAAAGCCCTATGGGAGCAAGGTTTTTGTCATCTGCAACTGCGGCAAATTTTAAATATTTCCTTAAGGCCGTTTTTGAATCGCCCACCTGTTTGGCGCAATATGCCTGCTTATAAATGGCAGAAGGGTAAAGATCGGATACAAAATTAATTTTTCTGAAAGTTTTATAAG
This sequence comes from uncultured Gammaproteobacteria bacterium, assembly GCA_964651135.1. Lineage (GTDB taxonomy): Bacteria > Cyanobacteriota > Vampirovibrionia > Gastranaerophilales > Gastranaerophilaceae > CAYYBA01. Next base: position 8,174 of record CAZYYK010000031.1, read on the forward strand.
CGCTTCGGTACTGTTTTTTTTCTATAAATTGAAGGCCTTTTTTGTAGTTTTGAGGGGCAAAAGCGGCAGATTGCACAAACAAAAATGAATAAACTCCCGCGCAAAATAAAATTATAGTTAAAATTGCAATACTAAACTTTTTTTCCATATATTCTAATTTTAACATAAAAAAACGCTGTGCGCTATTTGGGCTCTTGTTTTTTAACAAATTTCACTTCATAGCCCAAAATATCCGCTATGATTTTAATTTCTTCGTATCTTATTGTTTTGCGGGATAATTTTGAATGGAAGTTATTGAAACTGTATTCCTTCCTAAGCCTTTCGCCCAACAGTTTTGCAAGCTGTGTTTGGGTGATTGTTGTGCCTATTAAAAGCATTTTGATTTCATCAAGTGTGTTCATAAAGAACAATATACAATACTTAGTGTTTTGGTGGCATCTATATTGACATTACCAATTGTATAATGTATAATTGTGTTATATAACATATAAATGTTAATGGGAGATATAAAATGTTTGGGAAAATTATGGTACAAAAAGGTTTCACCTTGGCCGAAGTATTAATTACCCTTGCTATAATTGGCGTTGTGGCAGCTCTAACCGTGCCGACGGTTATAAGAAATTATCAGGAGCGCCAAACAGTTACTGCTTTAAAGAAATTCTATACGGAAATTTCTCAAGCCTACGCAATGGCGCAGGTGGATAATTCCACACCCGATACGTGGGATTGGGGCGCAGGGGGTGATAGTGCAAGCGCCGATAAAATTATAAATTATCTTGCGCCTTATTTAAAAATCACAAAAAGGTGCGGAGGGCAAGGCGGGTGCTTTTCGCCTGATACTTATAAAACTTTGAACAAAAATATAAATTGGTGGCGTCCGGAAGGGGGTACTTACGCAAGCGCACAGCTTGCAAACGGTCTGGCGTTTTGGGTTAATGTATCTAGTAGTGGTTGCAAAACAGTAACGGGAACTACAAAAGGACTCCAATCTACTTGCGCGGCCATAGGTGTTGATATAAACGGATATAAAAAACCAAACCAGCTTGGGCGCGACACTTTTTATTTTTATTTAACAAAATACAATGTTTTACCAATGGGAACAAAAGACAACACCGAATTTAACCTACAAAACCAATGTAGAACTTCAAGCACAGCCTCACAAAACGGTTATGCCTGCACGGCATGGGTTATAGCAAAAGATAACATGGATTATTTACGCAAAGATGTGAGCTGGTAGAAGCGACAAATAAAATTTTCGATATTTAAAAAAGGGGCGTTTTCGCCCCTTAAATATTTGTGTTGTTTTTTGCTTCTTTTGCTAAGCCATTAAGGCTTTGTTAATACTTCTTAGAACAATGCAGGCCTTTTAACGGGGGTAGCGCCGGGGATTGATTCCCAATTTGCTGCCATGATTTTCTTGAAGGATTTTAATGCTGTATCTTCAAGTTCACCCAGTTCTTCAGCTTGCATAATTAATTGTCTTAAAGGCAACAACGCTCTTTGATCGCGAAGTACACCAAGTGCTGCCGCGGCACCCGCGCGCACCAATTCGTTTTCTTTCGTGTCCTGCATAACTTCAATTAATGCCGGAACTGCTTTTGTATCGCTTAATTTGCCCAAAGATGTAACCGCATAAATTCGAACGTTTACCCATTCGTCTTTCAGCATTACAATCACTTTGTCAACGGCTTTTCTGTTGCCAATTTCGCCCAACGCCCTTGTGGCGTCGCATCTTACATTTACTTTTTGATGATCCAAAGATTCAATTAAAGCGTCTGTTGCAACATCGCCGATTTCAATTAAAGCATCGGTTGCAGTAATGCACACTTGCGGATTTTCATCGTTCAAAGCCTCAACTAAAGGCTCAACAACAATTTTGCCGCCCAATCTGCCCAAAGCGCGAGCTGCACGGACACGGACATCAACGTTGCGATCTTCCCTTAAAGATTCAATTAAAGGAACTGTTGCCACGTCACATCCAAGTTCTCCCAACGCTCTTGCTGCATATAAACGTACCGAACCGTTTTTGTCGTTTTTCAAAACATCAATAAGCGGTTCAACTGCTTTAAAATCACCCATTTCGCCAAGGACTCTTGCCGCATTGTAGCGGACTTTTTCTGAATTGCTTGTCTTTAAATCAACCAATAGTTCATTAAAAGTCTTTTTGACTTGTTTTTTCCTATTGTTCACACTAATTGTCATGGTTTTCCTCCAAAGATAAATTTCCCTTCACATTTCACATACATCTATATAAACAAATTCTGTGAGAAAAAATTTACTTTTATTTACTACATATTACGAAACATTTACATTCCTATTTTTTAATAAGGGTAAATAGAACACTTTATAATGTATATGATAACATTTTTTTTGCATTTTGTCTTGCTTTCTTAATATTACTTAATGAAATTTATATGTTTGTTTTTTTATTAATAAGACATAATCAATGAAAATAGATATGTTTATCTTAACATTTCTTAACATTTGAAGCGAATTCTTCTACTACGAAAGTTGTACTATCGGGCTATAATAATACGCCAAGTTGGTATATTTTATTTTTTATAATAATAAGTTCGATTGTAACTGCATTAAAACAATATTGCGTGTAAAATGCACACTTCCTAATTTAAGCTCCATGCAATGTTTTTGCCCGTTTTATACTTTTGTAATCCAATTTTTAACTTTAAAACGCCTGCAATAATCTGCTAAATCCCTTTTAATATCAGGCATGAGGATAAAAATTGCAATTAGGTTGGGTGCCGCCATTGCAAGCATGGTGGCGTCCGTAAAATCTATAATGCTTTTCAAATTCATTGAAGAGCCTATTACAATTACAATGCAAAATATAATTTGAAAAGCCAGTGTTCTTTTTTTGCCTTCGCCAAGCAGATAATTCCAGGCTTTTTGCCCGTAATATGACCATGTTATCATAGTGGTAAAAGCAAAAAGTATTACAACCACAGCCAAAACATACGGTAAAAAGGGTGACAACGTTGCAAATGCCGAAGAAGTAAGCTCAATGCCCGTCACGCCCTGCGTATATTCAAGGTGCTTGCCCGTAATTATAATAACAAAAGCGGTAACCAAACACATGATGGCGGTGAAAAAGGGCTCTAATAAAGAAACAAAGCCCTGCGATATCGGCTCTTTTGTTTTGGCGGTGGCGTATGCAATGGGCGCAGAGCCGGCACCCGCTTCATTGGTTTGAATTGAGCGGCGCATACCCAATATAATACAGCCTATAACACCGCCTGTTACTGCTTGCGGCGCAAAAGCTTCGTGTATAATGGAATAAAAAACATAAGGCAGGTGCGAAATATTTGCAATAATTACGGCAAGAGCTGCAAGTATATAAATACCGCACCTTAAGGGCACGACTTTGGTGGCAAATTTTGCTATACTTTTAATGCCGCCGATTATAATAAGGGCGGTAACTATTGCTGCAACAAGCCCGCAAACCCAGGCGTTATGGTAAAAGAAACTTTTTTCGCCGCCCGTAATATAAATAACCTGCTGAACCGCCTGGTTTATTTGAAGCATGTTCCCGCCGCCCAAAGAACCGGGAATACACATAAGGGCGAAAAATATTGCAAGCGCCTGACCCAATTTGCGCATGCCTTTTCTTGTAAGCCCGTGGGCAATATAGTGCATAGGCCCGCCCGAAATAGTGCCGTCAGGATTAAAGCGCCTGTATTTAACCGCCAATGTACATTCAAGAAATTTTGAAACCATTCCAAAAAATGCACCGAAACACAGCCAAAATATAGCGCCCGGCCCGCCCACAGAAATTGCAATTGCAACGCCTGCAATGCTTCCAAGCCCGATAGTTCCCGATAGCACCGCAAATAAAGACTGCAATGGCGAAACTTCGCCATCCGAAGTATCATCGCTGCTCTTTACAGACATGGCCTTAAACGCATAAGTAAACCCCCACAGGTTCACGCCGCGCAAATATATGGTAAAAATAATACTTGCAATTATCAAAAATAAAATTAAGACGGGAACATCAACGCCTGCAATGGTTACAGGTGTAAAAACTATATTCGAAAACCAGTTTGAAAACGGGGCGAAAAATTTGTCTATTTTCTGATCCAGGCTAAGCGCAAAAGCATTTTGGACATTCATTAGTATCAATATAAGAAAAATGCGCAGGGTATTGCTTAATATGTGCATATATTTTATTTTACCTTAATTTAATTGCTATTACGCGGCACAGGAACAATGATAACTTGCCCTACCTGCATTCTTGAAGGGTTTGTAATATTGTTTCTTATTTGGATTTCTTCAATTTTGGCATTGTCATATTTTCCGTAGATTCTATAAACAATTTTATCCAAAGTATCGCCCTGTTTAATTGTATATTTTTCTTCCGCAATGCTTGATGCGCCGGCATCTTCCGACGGAGCTGTTTCAATAACTTTTGTTTGTTTTTGTTCTTTTGTTTCAGGCGCAGAAGTGCCGGAACTTAATGCCACAATACCCGCCACCAAAAGCATAAACATTGCACCCGCAATAAAACCCACTGCCAGGTAAACCCCGGGGGTTTTGCTGATGCTTGTTTTTGTGTGAGTGAAACCTTTTTCAACACCTTTATATAGAACATCCAGTTCATTAAGCTTGTTTACAGGCTTGGTTATCTGCGAATATTGAGGTATTTCGTCATCGTGCAGATTGCTTGGCTTAATGTTTTCAAGCATAACCATTCTTTCTTTCGTCAATCCGGACCTGTGTAATGTTGAACTTTTCATAAATAACCTCGCACTTGCTTCCATTAATATACTATTCAAAAGTTATGCCCAAAGTCAAGAAACACGTTAAGAAGTGTAAATTTAATTAAAAACTTCAATATATTTAATATATGCTGCATTTGTTTAGATTCAACAGTCTTTCGGGTTGATTTCTTGCGAAAAATATGCTAAATTGAAGTGTGGTACTTTGAAAGGGTAAATATTATGCGAAGGATTAAAGGAGAAGGCTTTACATTGGCGGAAGTTTTAATAACTTTGGCAATTATAGGTGTGGTTGCAGCTCTTACAATTCCATCTGTTGTAAAAAATTATCAAGAAACTGTACTGAAAACACAATTTAAAAAGACTTATTCAACACTGCAAAGAGGCATCACCCAGACTCAGGTTGATATGGGTTACAAACCTGATTGCTATCTTTGGGATAAAAACCCTTACGGGGGTTCTGTCTGCGCAGAAAGAAATCCGTCCACCGGTTATTGCATAAAATATACAATGTCAGACGGCAGTGCACGCCCCAGCGATATTGACGGACCCAGCAGGGACTGTGTTGCTTTCAAAGAACAACTCAGAAAAACGCTTAATGTTGGAAAACTTTGTACGAATAAAGCCTTAGCCGGAGGGTGTGTTCCTGATTATAAGGGACTTGATATGGTTTACAAAGATAATAACGAAGGCGCTACGGATTATGATGCCGGCGGTTTTTGTGATAACGGGAACTGGTCGAAAAACACTATTGAAAATAACAAAGAAGTTTGGGTTTTGGCTGACGGCACAATTATAATGCAGGGTTGGAGGCCGCCTGTGGTTCTTGCGGTTGATATTAACGGATACAAGAAACCTAACAGATGGGGGTATGACATTTTTCCTTTCTATGTAAGGGGCAACCTAAATTCTCCTTTAAAACTTATGCCCTCAACTTCTGTTAACGTTGTTGAAAAAGGCGGATATACAACAACAAACATGATGAAACATGCTCTAAAATAAACATGCGGCTATATTAATTCTTCAATATATTTTAAGATGTCATTTGTGTATTGCGCAGTTTTTGTGCTGAAGGGGAAGGTTTTGGCTTCAAAATATTTTTCCGTTGTTTTGATTTTTTGCGCAATTTCATTTCTTGAAATGTAATCACACTTTGCAAGCACACAAAAATAAGGCACAGAATTTGCGCAAAGCCAATCGTGCATTTGAAAATCATTTTTTTGAATTTCATGACGCGCGTCTATAAAATGTATTGCGCATGCCAAATTTTCGCGCTTCAAAAGGTATTCTTCAAATGCCTTCTGCCAGCGGTTTTGTTCGGCATGCGAAACCTTTGCCCAGCCATATCCCGGCATATCCGCAATAACGAAAGGTTTTTCACCTTGTGCATTTTCGTTAAAAGTAAATAAATTTATAAGGCGCGTTTTTCCGGGCGTGTTTGATGTTTTTGCAAGGCGCGAATTATTTGTAATCTTATTTATAAAAGAAGATTTCCCCACGTTTGAGCGCCCCAAAAGCGCAAATTCCTTATACGGCAATTGTGGGCAGAGTTTTAAATCCGGCGCGCTAATTAAAAATTGTGCGTTTTTTATTTTCAATTTTGGTCTCCAAAGTTCTTAGTTCATTCATTTTTTGTTTGTAAACAACTGCACTTAAAAGATTGTAGGCATTTTGGGAATTTACAACGTTTACCTGCAGCGCGTCTTTTAAAATTTCAACCTGAATGCTCTTGGAATCCAAAAGGCTTGTCCTCAAATTAACCACATTGATAATTTTGTTTCGCAAAATGCTCAGTGGCTCTCTTAAAAAGGCTTCAAAAGATTTTAAAATTACGTTTCGCATAACAATGACACCCTAGCGTTTTTGATTATAGCATGGTTTTTGTTTGTGGTAAAATTTGTAAAGTTATTTAATATTTTTTATGGAGTACAAGAAATGCACTTATATCACGAAATTACACCGCACGGTTACGGAATTGCAATAGAAAAAGGGGAAGTTTTATTTAAAGATAAATCAGAATTTCAAAGTGTTGAAATTTTTGAATCCCGCGGCCTGGGGCGCGTTTTAACGCTTGACGAGTTAATGATGACAACCGAAAAGGATGAATTTTTCTACCACGAATTAATAACTCACATCCCCATGATTACCCACAAAAACCCTGAAAACATTCTGATTATAGGCGGGGGCGACGGCGGTACTGTGCGCGAAGTTTTAAAACATAAAAGCGTAAAAACAGTTGATTTATGTGAAATTGACGCTATGGTGATTGATGCCAGCAAAAAATTTCTGCCCACAATTGCCTGCGAACTTGACAACCCTAAAGTTAAAATTTATGTTGAAGATGCCATTAAATTTATAAAAAATAAAACATGCTGCTATGATGTTGTTTTAATTGATTCAACAGACCCTATGGGCCCGGGAGAGGGGCTTTTTACCGAAGATTTTTACACAAACGTTAAAAATTCTTTAAAATGCGGCGGAATTGTAGTACCGCAAAGCGAATCACCCTACGCCAACCAAAAAGAAGTTAAAAAAATGTATTCGCTTCTAAATAAAGTGTTTAAAAACGTTGCGCCTTACTGTTCGCCTGTTATCACATACCCTGCGGGATATTGGTCCTGGGCTTTTTGTTCGGATGACGTTGATGTGCCCGATTTCGAAACACAATTAGATGAAGTGCGCGCCGCGGAAATTGAAAAATTATGCAAAATTTATAATTCAAAATTCCACAAAGGTGTTTTTGCCGTGCCCAATTTTATGAAGGAATTGACTGAATAAGCCTGTAAATGAACGGTAGTTGACCTTTTTTGGAATGCAGGTTATAATATTATTGGTGTCATTTATCAGCACGTTTGGAATTAGGTTAAGGAGTAATAATGCAAAATAACACAAAAGGTTTCACCTTGGCAGAAGTTCTTATAACCCTTGCAATAATTGGTGTTGTTGCGGCACTCACAATCCCGAGCGTTGTTAAAAACTATCAAAAAACG
>CAZYYK010000032.1:0-15733 GCA_964651135.1 uncultured Gammaproteobacteria bacterium
GTTTTAGAATCGCCAAAAGCATAAAACAGGCGCGTTACACTGTCTCTAAACACATAGGGCAAAAGTGCAAGGGTTATGAAGAACAGGATTTCGCTTACCATAAAAGTGGCATCGGCGTCAAATGCGCCTCTTTGCAAGGCAATTCTAATGGCGTCATATTTTACGATAAAAATTACAGCCATTATATAGCTTGCTATGAAAAACAGGTTTGTGACACCTTTAACAAAATATTGCTGCGCGCTTTGGTATTCTTTTTGCCCGACAAGCCTTGAAAATAAAGGAAAAAGCGGCACTAAAATTGCCGTTAATATCAAGCCCGTTGGAAACTGAAAAATACGGTTAGCATAGCCTAAAGCCGTCCACGAGCCTTCTTTAAGCCCTGCGGAAAAGAACATATCTATATAAATTCCAAGCTGCCCTATTGTTGAACTTAAAAAAGCCGGAAACAAAAGTTCCAAAATTTCTTTGAAGTTCTTGTCTTTAAAAAAATCAAAACAGGGCTTAAAAGCGTATCCCAACTTGCGCACAAGCGGCATTTGCCCCAAAAGCTGCAAAAGCGCGCCTATGGTGGTACCCAGCGCCAAATAATAGCCTGTTGTATCCCCGCCCGTTACAAGCAAAACAACAATTATGCCAAAAGACAAAAATGAGGGTGAAATATTGGGCACTAAAAAATGTTTGTGTGTTACCAAAATGCCGTAATAAATGCCTATAACAGACCCCATTAAAATAACGGGCGCCATCATCTTAAGCTGGTTTGACGCCAGAGTTAAAAGTTCGTTTGATGCCCCGTTTATTATTATCCCCATAATTTGGCGCGAGAAAAAGAAGCAGACAAGCGCCAGCACGCCAAATATGATAATTGAAAATGTTTCAAAAGAATTAAAAAGCCTTTTGACGTTTGGGGAAGGAAGCGCTTTAAAATCTTGTATAAGTTTTGAAAAAACCGCAACTGTGGCGCTGTGAAAAGGCCCGCCCACGCCGCCCAAAATAACAATTGCAAGAGCGGGAATTTGATAAGCGTAAAAATACGCGTCAGATACAAGCGAAGCGCCGTAAAAATTTGCAACCACAACATCCCGCAAAAACCCGAAAACCTTTGATAACAGTATAACAACTGCAATCCAAGTGGCTGCTTTGAATAATCCTTTTTCCGTTGCTTTTTGCTGTGTTTGTTCCATTTTAATTTCCTATTTCAACCCAAACTCTTGTGCTTTTATATTTTTCACTTTCGCTTATAGGTTTTATTATAACTCTATTTTCGCCCTGTTTCAAATAATTTGTGACATCAAACATTAAAATGGGTGCGCTAAAAGGCCCTAAAGAGGGGCTGAATTCAATATCGTTCACATAAAAGTTCAAATTAGCAAGCCTTTTGGTGTTATCAACTTTCAAATAATAGTTTTCGCCGTCTTTTTTATTGTAGTAAAAATCAATTACATAATCGCGCCCGTAGGGATTATATTCAACTTTTTTGGGAATTGTGCCCACCGTAATGCCCTTATAGTAATGTTTTAGAATGGATACGTAATCTTCACCGTTTTGTGCCATATAATTTGCACCGTATTGGCTCATGCCCACCCCATGCCCAAAACCGCCGCCAATTAAGGTGTAAGTTATTGAAGGTTTATCCGAATTGCGGAAAATAAATTCGCTTATTTTGGTTTCGTTTTCTTTTTTTATTATAAAATTGGCGCTGTTTAGAACTTTGTTATCTTTTGCTAAAACACGCCTTATGCCAAGTTCTTTTCTAACAACCCACCTGCCTTTATCCGTTTTAATTTCCATTAAAAGCGCTTTGCCCGAAGGCCCTCTTTTTAAAACCTTTATATCTTCCAAAGTTCCAAAAACCGTGTCGTCCAAGAATTTCGGCTCCACTAAACCGCCGCTTGATTGAGCCTTCAGGGTTTTTGGCAAAATTCCTTCAAGTTCTTCTTTTGTAAAAACAACTTCCCAGCGGTATTTCGGCGAAAGGTTATCATGCGTTTGAGGGGTTGAAGTTAAAAAATCTTCAATTTCTTTTTCGGTTTTCAGTTCCTTATAATCGGGGTTATCCCACACGCTTACAAGGTAAGGCAGAACTTTTGGCAAAGTTGGGTCTGCATTTTGCGCAAAAACGTTTTCCCAGCTGTCTGTAATGCCGCAGGATGTTGAAAAATAAAGCGCTATAACGGGTGCGCCATGCCAGAGGGCATAAAGCCCCAGTGTTTGGTCAACTGCTTTGTTTGTTAATTCCCTTTGTGAATTATACCCGTAATACACCTGCGACATGTGCGAATCAACAACATCGTAATTCGGGTTTTTGTTAATATCGCGGTTTGCATAATTTCTTGCTGAAACCGCCTGCGCCTTGAGCGCTTCCAGTTGGAAGGTTGATGGCATTTCGTTGGGCACAACGCCTTTGAGGTAATTTTGCATGCTTAAAATATTTATAATATTAAATTTGCCGTTATCAAGCATTCTGATTTCAAACTGCCCGTCATAAAAGGCGGGTTTGCCTTTGCGATTTAAGTCTGAAATTCCTATTTGAGTGTTTGATGTTAAAACAAGAGGACCTTTTGAATTTTTAATAACCTGTTTGGTGTCGGCAAAAACATTCAAAAAACCGTTGTTTGCTTGAATTTTTATGGCAGTATCGGGCGGATAGGAGAGGTTGTTGTTTAAATCCGTAATCAAAATATCGCCCGTGCAGATAAAATTGGCCTCACTGTGCGCATATACGGAAAAATTTTGGCTTGAAATTCCCACGCGCACAACATCCTTTTGCTCAATTGTTAATCCTGCCGTTTGAGAAAAGATAAAAAAGATAAAAGCTAAAAATATCCTTTTGAAAAATTCCATAAGGAAATTTTACAACAAAAAAATATATGTTGGAATTTTTTATTGCGGGTTTGTTTGTTGTATAATAAGCAAATAAGATGTCCACGTAGTTCAGCAGGACTGAGCAAGCGTCAGCTTGCGAGTTTAATAATGTCAGACGTTCTATCCTGCTTGATAAAGATTGAAAAATTAAATAAATATAACAGATGTCCACGTAGTTCAGCAGGATAGAACGTCACCCTCCTAAGGTGAATGTCGGAGGTTCGAATCCTCTCGTGGACGTTTTTTTACTTGCGCTTCGGCAGTGTTGAACGTCACCCTCAATCAGGTGAATGTGCGGAGAGCACGAATCCTCTCGTGGACGTTTTTTTACTTGCGCTTCGGCAGTGTTGAACGTCACCCTCAATCAGGTGAATGTGCGGAGGGTTCGAATCCTCTCGTGGACGTTTTTTACTTGCGCTTCGGCATTAACGGCCGCCGTACATATACTGTATGTTCTTATCTACCATCTGTTTGCAGCTTTGGATTTCCGCATCAACCATCTTTAACTGCGTTTCATAGCGCTGCATTTGCATATCAAGTTTTTGTTCTATCATCTTCAGCCTTATCTTACGCGCTTCAAGCGCCTTAAGTTCGGGTGCTTTCTCATCCAAAGAGGTAGAAACATCCGTAAGTTCATTGGAAGTATCCAGCAGTTTAAGTTTTTTGTCGCTGATTAACTGCATTTTATATTCCAAGTCTAATCTGTAATTGTTCAGGTATATTAACCTGGACGATGCCGCAATGAGGCCCATTTTTATCTCATTTCGTTAAACTTGCCGCCTTTCAAAAATGAATGTTCATTGCTTTGCGCAATCAAATCTTCAAGTTCGTTAAGCTTGTGCACTTGATATCCCAAGCGGTATCTTGCTAATTTTTGTTTTTGCTTGATTGAAAGCGTGTCTTTTAAAAGCAACAGACAATCTTCCAAAAAAGCTTTTACCGGATTTTTGCGAAGGATAAATGCCCTGGCAAAGCCAAGAAAATTTCTCATTCTTTTAAAATTAGTTTGTACTGCTTGTTGTAACAATTTGGCTTCCTTCCAAAAAGGTAACCTAATATTATAAAAACGCCGTTTTGCCAAAAATTGCTTACTTTATAATATTATTTGCACCCTTTAACTTTCACATTGCGGATTTTCCTTTGTCTTGCTTGTTTTATCGGTATTTTTCGTTATTTCCTTGATTTTTTTACGCCGTTTTTATAAAAATCTTTACAAAAATTTACATCTTTTTTTGTAATTTTTCTTAATAAATTGTCTTTAGGGGAAAACAAAGTTACAATAAAACTAGGTATCCAGAGTTTAATGAGAGGAATAAAAATTGTCAAATTTTGATTTAGAATCTTTTTTGAGGAAATATTGCCCGCAGGGAATATCGGATGTGCATTTGAAAGTGGGCAAACCGCCTGCTTTAAGAATGCTGAATAATATTGTTATAACTGAATTAGAGCCTTTGGATGAACAAGATTTTGATAAAATTCTAAACGCAATTTTATATAAAGACCATTGGGAGAAAATCCGCCAAATGCACAACTTTGATTTTACCTATGAAATTAAAGATTTATCGCGTTTTAGGGTTAATTACTGTTTAGATTTAGGCAAACCCAAAGTAACCTTAAGGCTTATCCCGTATGAAATTCCTTCTTTGGCTCAGCTTTCATTGCCGGATGCTTTAAAAAATTTCATACGTGAACTAAGCGGAATTGTGTTGGTAACAGGGCCTACCGGGACGGGTAAATCAACAACTCTTGCGTCGTTATTGGAGATGATAAACCAGGAGCAGTCAAAACACATCATAACAATTGAAGATCCTGTCGAATTTATTTACACGGATAAAAAATCAATTATCACGCAAAGGCAGCTGGGAATAGATGTTGACACCTTCCCTGACGGTATTAAATACGCGCTTCGGCAAGACCCCGATGTTATACTTGTGGGCGAAATTCGTGACAGGGAAACGGTTGAGGCTGCCTTGAGCGCTTCTGAAACAGGCCATTTGGTTTTTGCCACAGTTCACACAAATTCGGCAATTCAAACCATAAACAGAATTGTTAACCTGTTTGATGAAAGCTCAAAAGATTTCACAAGAGAACGTCTTGCAAGCTGCCTTAGGGGCAGCATAGCCCAAAGGCTTATACACAAAAAAGAAGGTGGCAGAGTGCCTGCGGTTGAAATTTTAATGATGACGCCCGCGGTTAAGGATTATATTCTGAAAAATGAACTTGAAAAAATTTACCCGCTGCTGCAACAGGGCGGTATCAGCGGCATGACAACAATGAACGAATCAATATACGGGCTTTTGAAAACGGGTATTATAACAGAAGATGCCGCGGTGAGTGCAAGCGACAACCAAATTGAATTAAGGCAGATGATTAAAGGCTACTACCAGGGCGTTAGGCACAGGGCAAAAGAAATATTAGATATTTAGGAAGGTGAATTATGACCATTTACGAAGAATCGGAAGAAATGACCATAAAAAGAATAGAGGTTGCGTTAAGAAATGTTGATATGGACCTTTTAAAAGAAGCTTCATACAAATTGCATGAAAGGTACCACAATGGTTGCAGTTTTGGGCTTTTAAACGAATTGGAGCAAATTTTAAATTATGTCCGCGAAAACGACATACCAAAAGATATTAAAGATATTTTATGCCCCACAATTGAAGAAATTTTATCCAAAGCGACAGAGCCTGAAACTTTCACGCCCCAGGAACAAGAAAGTAATGAAATGTGCCCTGCTCCATTTCGAGAAGGTAATGACCGACAGCAAGTTGAAGAAGACACCCAGCAGCAAATATTCCAGGAACAGCCGCAGCAAGAGCCTGAAATAACAAGTCAGGAAATGCACAAAGAGGCTGAAATTCAAAATGAAGAAGAGGGCGAAATTCCACAGGTTGCGGTTTTTTGGGGCACTAAAAATGATTTGGACTACACGCAGCTTAAAAATTACAAAAACAGTTTGAATGCGCTTCTTTCAAATCCAAACAAAGAGCATGATTTCAGCATTTTAAATACCCTTCCGTATTTGACAGATGAAGAAGAAAACACTGAAGCTTTGGAAGAAATTTTATCGTTTTTTGAAAAAACATCTTCCTGCCCGCTTTGCATTGTCACAACTTCGCAAACTTCAAATTTGGCGCGGTATTTGTCTTCTAAAAACACTGAATTTTATGTTCCCAATGCGCAAATGTCGCAAAAAGGTTACGGTGTTATGCCGCTTTTGGGGCTTAAGAACCTTTTTGCCTGCACAACGTGCGGCAATAAAACTTTAAGCTTCAATTCCGATATGAAAATTCTATGCGCAAAATGCCCTGACTGCGGGGGTGTTGCCCTGCCCGATATTCAAGGCAGCATTTACGACAACCCCAAAATTTGGCAAAGAGCATTTTTTGAATTAAGCAAAGCAAAAATTTGGATTTTGGTTAATCCGCCCTGGGGCAAGGATGAAGAAGAGGTTTTAGTATTCCTGCAAAATGCCTGCGAAATTGCACAACTCAAAGAAGTGCACATTATAACGGACAATAAGGACGCCCAGGCAATTTATTCAAAAATGATAACTATGCTAAACCCTGCTTGTGTCTGCCGCACAAAATCAATGCCGCAAAGGAGCGCTGTTTCAGCATAATGGAAGATTTTGTTACAGATGCTATTAATATAAAAACTTATCCGCTGAGCGAAAACGACAACATTGTTTTAATGCTCACAAGGCAAAAAGGGCTTATAAGAGGGGTTGCAAAGGGTGTTAAACGCCCGAAAAGCAAGCTGGGCGCAAGAATGCAAATTCTTGTTGCCAATAAATTGATGTTAAGGAAAGGGCGCAACCTTAACACAATAAGCCAGGCTCAAGCCATAAACACCTTTAATAAACTGCGCTCGGATTTAGACAAATTAACTTATTCAATGTATCTGGCAGAGCTTATAAGCGCTTTTTGTGAAGAAAATGCCGCAAGCGAAGATATTTACGAGCTTTTTTATTCTGTGCTGGAACAAATTTCATTATCAAATTCCAAAACAGCAATTCTGCTTAACGTTTTGAAATTTCAGCTTAAATTTATGCAGGTTTTGGGCTACGGCGTGGAACTAAACAGCTGCCTTATGTGCGGATGTGAAGTTATTGAAGATACAATATTTTCAATTACGCAAGGCGGCATTGTTTGTGAAATGTGCCAGGATAAAACAGGTTATAAAACCAAAATGCCTAAAAAAATTCTTGGCTTCTTAAAAGAAATTTTAGGCGCGGATATAAATACAAAAACAAAATACGATGATATTGTAAATGATATTGTTTGTGAAAGGTGCTTCGGGCTTCTAAAACGCTATATTGAAAGCCGCAGCCCCAAAAGAATTAAGAGTTTGGATGTTTTGAACATTTGCAGGGGATAAAATGAAATTTTTAAAACTGTTTTTTATACTGTCTTTTGTGACTTTGGTGGTTTTGTCATGCAAAAAACAAGAGCCTTCAATGGATGAAATGATAGGCCAAATGTTGATTGTGGGTGTGGGCAAAGAAGACAATTTTAAAACAGTGGTGAATCAGACAAAAAATGGCGAAATCGGGGGCGTTATATTCTTTGCAAGAGATATAACAGACCCTCAGGATATATCTTCAAAAATAACCCGGCTAAAAAGCGCTTCCACAAAGCATATTCCCTTTATTGCAATTGATCAGGAAGGCGGGGCGGTTGCAAGAATAAATTCCCAAAACGGGTTTTCGGATTTCCAATCCCCGTATGATGTTGCAAGCACAAAAACGCTTAAAGACGCTTACAGCTATTATTTTTATATGGCGCAAACCCTTAAAAATACAGGGTTTAACCTAAATTTTGCGCCCTGCGTGGATTTAGCGGTTAATAAAAATTCAATTATAGCAAAAAGAGGGCGCGCATTTGGCAAAAACGCGCAGGTGGTGAGCGAATATGCAAAAATGTTTTCAGACGCCCACCATCAAAATAAAGTTGCAACATCCCTGAAACACTTCCCGGGGCACGGCAGCCCAACGGGCGACACTCACCTCGGGCTTGTGGATGCTACAAAAACATGGAAGCAAACAGAGCTAAGCCCTTATAAAACCTTGCTCAAAAACCCAAGCCCGCTTCAAACCGTTATGGTATCACACATTTTTAATACAAATTGGGATGAACAATATCCTGCCTCTTTATCTAAAAATGTGGCGGGCAAAATGCTTAGGGAAGATTTAAAATTCAGCGGAGTTATTGTAACGGATGACCTTGATATGGGCGCTGTGAAGGATAATTACACTTTGGATGAAATTGTAATAAACACAATAAATGCAGGCTCAGATATTATGATATTTTCAAATTTCAACAAAACGGATTTGCTCTTGCCCAAAAAAGTACGAAAAATTGTTAAAAGGGCAATTAAAAACGGCAAAATTGCACCCGGCAGAATTGAACAATCTTACAACAGGATTATGGAATTAAAAAAGCAAATTAACTGATTATGTGCCGCAAGTCCAGGAATTTAGATATTCTTGCTGTTCGTCCGTTAGTGTATCAATTGCAATGCCCATGGCTTCAAGCTTAATTTTTGCAATTTCTTCATCCGTTTCATAAGGAAGAGTGTACATTTTATTTTCCAATTTGCCCCTGTTTTTAAGCAAAAATTCAATACCAAGCGCCTGATTTGCAAAAGACATATCCATAACGCTTGCAGGGTGCCCTTCTGCGGCAACAAGGTTAACAAGCCTGCCTTGGGCTAAAACGTGAATTGTTTTGCCGTTATTAAGCTTCCACGCGCTCAAAGAAGGCCTCACCTGCTTTTCTTCAACCAAACGCTCCCGAAGCGCGTTAATATTAATTTCAACATCAAAGTGTCCGGCGTTTGCAACAAAAGCGCCGTCTTTCATATCAAGCATATGTTCAATATCAACAACATTTTTGTTGCCCGTAACGCTTAAAAATATATCGCCCAATTTGGCGGCATCGGCTATCGGCATAACGCTAAAACCTTCCATAACAGCTTCAAGCGCTTTTAGAGGGTTTATTTCCGTTACAATAACATTAGAACCCATAGCGCGCGCCCTCATTGCAACACCGCGGCCGCACCAGCCGTAGCCGCAAACAACAAAGGTTTTGCGGATAATGCCGTCAATTGTGCTCTGCCCTGTGCCATAACGGTTGTCATATAAATATTTTGTTAAACTTGAATTAACCCCAAGTGTGGGAAATTTCAAAGAGCCGCACTTAACCATAGCTTCAAGGCGTGTAATTCCCGTTGTGGTTTCTTCGGTTGAGCCTATAATATCAGGTATAAGTTCGGGATATTTTTGATGAATTGCCGCAACCAAATCGCACCCGTCATCAATAATTAAGTTGGGCTTGTGCGCCAAAACTTTTTCAACATGGCGGCGGTATGTTTCGGTATCTTCTCCCGCAATTGCAAAAACCGGTATGTTCCAGTGTTTTACAAGGGCTGCTGCCACATCATCCTGTGTGGATAAGGGGTTAGACGCTGCCAAAACCGTGTCTGCCCCGCCTGCTTGCATTACAATACAAAGCGCTGCTGTTTCTTTTGTCACATGTACACATGCGCTCAAACGCAAACCCTCAAAAGGTTTTTCGCGCTCAAAGCGTTCCTTTATTTTCGCTAAAACCGGCATATCGGCCATTGCCCATTCAATATTTTTTTTGCCTGCTTCGGCTAAATCTATATTTTTAATATCGTATTCCATAAGTGTCGCAACCATTTTTTTATTATCTCCTATATTTTATCACACATTATTTTAAAGGGTCATAGCCGCCCGAATTAAACGGGTGGCACCTGCAAATTCTTTTTATGCCAAGCCACACACCTTTTGTAACCCCGTATTTTTCAATTGCCTGTTTTGCATAAACAGAGCAGGTTGGGTAAAAACGGCATGTTGCAGGGGTTAATTTTGAAAAAAACCTGTAAATATCAATTAACTTAAGACATAGGCGTTGCATTAAATTTTTCTTTTCTAGGGGTTCCAATTTTCAAGCTCCTCAATAGTTTCAATTTCCAACAACCTTTCCTTGGCCTCATTCACGGTTCTGCCGTAAGATGTTAAATATTCGCGCATTCCCTTTGCTGCCATAAAATTCCTATCCGCACATGTCATGGATTTACAATTATCAATTAAAGTTCCCACAAGCGCGCAGTTTAAAACTTCGGGCAAATTTTCCTGGGACGACGCCAAAAAGAGTTCAGAGTCCAAATCTTTAAAAAATGTATTGTATTCAAGCAAATACAGGTTTTCTTTTTTATCCAAAATAAAATCAAAGCCCAAGATGCCTATATAGTGTTCTTTCATGCGCCCGAGAGCGGAAATTGTTGGCATCACGGCTTTTTGCAAAGCCTTTTCTTTGATATTTTCGTCAATAAAATTAGCCCCGATGCAGGCAAATTTATTTTTGTAAACAGCGCAAGAATCAACAGGCACAACATTATAGCCGTCTGTCACAACATAGAGGGTAAATTCTCTGCCTTCAATAAAGTTTTCAATTACGACATTTTTAACCCCGAATTCAAAAAATTTTTCAATTGCCTTTTTGGTGCGCGGAAATGTTTCGCAAACTTTTGCCTCAAAATTTTCGCCCCAGTGGTTATCGGCTTTTACAACAAGGGGGAATGTTTGCGCCCTGGCATAATCAATTGCCGCCTGGGCTTTATCAAAAACGCCGAATTTAGGTGTTGGGATTTTGTTTCTGTACATAAATTTTTTAGCGTACGCTTTAGATATTGCAATTTTAGCGGAATTAATATCAGGTGCCGCAATGGCAAGGCCACAATCGTTAAAGGCTTTCACAAAACCGCAGGTTAGGGCTTTTTCATCGCATAAAATAGTTAAATTAATTTCATTTGCAAGCGCAAAATCTTTTAATTCTTCAACATCATAATGCGCTATATCCACAAAGTTTGCGTCACATCCTTCAATGGTTGTAAAAACCAAATCTGTGTCGCTGTCTGCCAGATAATTTGCAAAAACCCTTGCGCAGTGTTTATTTCCTATAATTAAAATTCTCATAAAGAAATTTATTGACCACGAATTTTAAGCTTTTTGATAAGCTCTCTGTAAACGTTTAAATTTTTATCTCTAAGGTATGACAACAGCCTTTTTCTTTTCCCTACAATCATCATAAGCCCGCGTTTTGCCTGGAAATCTTTGGCATTTATTTTTAAATGCTCGGTGAGTTCCTTAATTTTTTCAGATAACATTGCAATCTGAACTTCAGCGCTTCCGGTGTCTTTTTCGTTTTTGCCGTACTTTTTAATCAATTCCGGCTTGTTTTTTAAATTAATTGTCATAACTTCTTCCCTTCGGTTTTTTGCGCTTGCCGTTGTACATTTAACTTAACAGGCGCATAACTACACAAAAATTTTAGCATATAAAAAATATTTTGCAAGCACGGCTTAATTTAAGACTTAAGATGTTTTTGGCACAATTGCAACACCTTTTATATAAATTGTGTTGTTTTCAATTTTTAAATCTTTAACCCGCACAAAAACTTCGTTCCTATCGTCAAGTTTTGCCTTAACCGCAAACGGATTAATTCTGTTTATGAAGTTTAAAAGTACACCCCGGCTTAGGCCGTAAGTGGTTGAATTGATATTTATATCTGATAATATAATTTTTTCATCCTCAACCTTTAGGGCGTAATTAAAGGCAAGAGTTTGCGTTTGAGAAGCTAAAAGCGTTGCGCAAGTGCCTTTTATTGAAAAATATATCCTGTTGTTTTTAATTTCAATTGAAGGATCGTGCACTTTAAAAAGTGTCAAATTGCCGATTGACAAATCCATTTTATTAATTAAATCAACGTATTGGTTGGATAAAACAGTCTTTTTTAGGTCAGCATCAGTAATTTTGGCCTCATATTCCATTAAAAAGTTTTCGCCAAAATACAGGTCGCCGTATTTGTTGGTGACATAATTGTAATCGCATATTGAAGCTGCCTTAAAATCTGTGGCGTAAAGCCCTTGGTAATTAAGGCTTTTGCTATCAAGAGTTACCCCTTTAAACTTGCCGTCATGGTAATTTTTTGCTCCGTATGCGTAAAGTTCAATGTTAAAATCAGAGCCCAGTTTTCTTTTAAGTTCTTTTTGAAGGCTGTTTTCCGCTATTTTAGTTAAAATAAAATTTGCACCGGTTATGTTTGAAAAAAACTGCCCGACGCTTCCACTAACAGGGTAAGGCGCTTGTGCGCAAAGGTTTTTATAATTTTGCGCGAAAGTTATATTTGTAAAAAATAAGATTGCAAAAAATGTTAAAAATATTCTTTTCATTAAATTCCCTCTTCCAATTAAAATAAGGTGGCACCCAGATTTGAACTGGGGATAAGAGCTTTGCAGGCTCCTGCCTTACCGCTTGGCCATGCCACCTTATTATTAAAATCTTAATAAAGACATGGCACAAAGTCAACTTTTGGCCGGAAGGTTACCAGGGGTAGTCGTCTGATATTTGCCAGCCGCTTTTCATAATTACCGAAGCGCAATAAATACCTGAAGCGCTTTTGTTGCATCCGTCCGTAGCTTGGGCATATAAGGAAGGTAAATCGAGGTGCATTGCAGACGCCCTAAATTGTCCGTTATAGTCATATCCTTCTATCACATACACAAAGCGAAAAACATCTTTACCCATAACATTAGGTTTTTTGGGGCCGTTTATATCAACAAGGACAGACGCTGAAATATACGGCGGTGAAACTGTTGAGATAACTGCAATATAGGCTCCGTCATTTAAAACAAATTTATAATAACTACTATTGTCAAAAATAAATACATTGCCTCCGTTTAAGTATTTCGTTTTATAGGAACAAATTTCTGCGGTTGAAAATCCGCAATCTTTTGACACTTTTAAGTATGGCATTAGATAAGTTTTTGCAAAGTGTTCAGAGCCCTTAACGGAGGTTTCAGGGACAACGGCACTGTAATGATAAACTTTCCAACCTTCAACAGGCCCGTAATCCCCTATTGCAAGGTTTGTGGTGTTTGCAAGTGCGGAGTATGTTTTTTTAAGCTGCGTTACAGTTTGGGTTTTTTGGTAGTTGCGAACAACTGTGGGGATTGTAAGTGCGGCCACAACGCCTATTATTGCTAAGGTGATAAGAACTTCGGCAAGGGTGAAACCGCCCTTGTCACCCTGAACTGGCACCTGCTTGTTGGCGAGCTTGCGAGCCTTACAAGGCTGGGTCCTCGGAGAGGGTTTCAGGGTCTGTTGTCTTGACCGTACGTCTTTAGATGCTGAAATAAATTCAGCATGACATATTGGGCGTTCAGGATAACGCGGGAGCGTAAAACCGTATTTTCTCATTTTCTCTCCTTTCGGACAAATAAGTCACTGACTTTACATAAAGTTTACGGCAAAATAGTTAACATGTCAAGATTAAAATTAATGGGAAAAAATATCTGCAAATATAGGGAGCGCAGGAAACTTTCGCAAGAAAAACTTGCGGAAATTGTAGGTCTTTCAAGGGAATATATAACGCGCATAGAAAACGGGCAAAAATCCGCAAGCCTTAGAAAGCTTTTTGCAATAGCAGACGCCCTTGGCGCAAAAATTCGCGACATTATGGATTTTGACTAAATTTGATAAAAACTTTTTTTGGCTGTATAATGGGTTTATGAAAAAATTTTACACAACAACGGCGATAGATTACGTAAACGGCGCACCGCACATAGGTCATGCTTACGAAAAAATTTTAACGGATATCATATACAGGCACTTTAAACAGCGCTCTGACAGGACTTATTTTTTAACAGGCACGGATGAACATGGTATTAAAATCCAAAAAACCGCGGCTGCAATGGGAATTACCCCAAAAGAACTTTGCGATATCAACGCCAAAAAATTTAAAGAAGCCTGGGCCGAACTTCAGATAGATTACACAAAATTTATCCGTACAACGGACGAAGAACACAAAAAAATCGTTCAAAAAATCTTTGAAAAGCTTCTGGCACAAGGGGATATTTACAAACACACATACAAAGGCCTTTATTGCAGCGGGTGCGAGACATTTTTAAACCCCAAAGACTTGGATGATAACGGTTTATGCCCCGTTCATGGCAAAAAACCCGATGAAGTCAGCGAAGAAAACTATTTTTTCAAATTAACAAAATATAAAAGCGCTATAATTAAGCATATTAAGGAAAACGACGCTTTTATTCAGCCCAAATTCCGTGCGGCAGAAATTTTAAACCAGCTGGATGAAATTGAAGATATTTCGGTTTCGCGCACAAAAACAAGCGTGAATTGGGGAATTGAGGTTTTATCTGACCCCTCTCAGGTAATATATGTTTGGATTGACGCTCTTTCAAACTATATAACAGCTTTGGGCTACAACCCCGAGGGTGAAAGCGCGCCTTTATTTAAAGAATTTTGGCCTGCCGATGTGCATATTATAGGAAAAGACATCTTGAAATTCCACTCAATTTACTGGATTGGGCTTTTAATGGCGCTTGGGGTTGAACTTCCAAAGTCAATTTACGCGCACGGCTGGATTACAATTGATAAAACAAAGATGTCAAAATCAACGGGGAATGTAATTTCGCCCCACAGTGTTATGGAAGCTTTTGAATTAAAAGAACCTGACGCGCTTCGGTATTTTATGTCAGTAGCCGCTGTGGGCGGCAAAGACGGCAACTATTCGGATGAAGATTTTAAAGAGCGCATAAACACGGATTTGGCAAATAATATGGGCAACCTTTTAAACCGCACGTTAAATATGCTTATAAAATATTTTGACGGCGAAATTTTACAAGAGCATATTTGTGAAACACAGCTTGCCAAAAACGCCGCGCAGACAATTGAAAAAGTTAAAAAATGCTTTGATAATTTTGATGCGGCACAAGGCGCGGCTGAAATTATAGCGCTCACAGACAGTGCAAATAAGTATGTAAACGATACTGCCCCCTGGGCTTTGGCCAAGATAGGCAAGATGAAAGAATGCGGGCAGGTGTTATATGCGGTTTTGGATTTAATGGCGGCGGTTTGTGTGTTAATTGCGCCTTATTGCCCTAATATTGCAAAAAATATGGCGCGCCAGCTTAAAATTAACCCTAATGTAAAATTGGACGAATTAAAGGAAAAAATGATAAAAAAGGGCAAATTAATTACAAAAGAGGATATAAAGCCCGTATTTTTAAGGCTTGATAGCGAATTTGCGGTTAAAAGGTAAGTATGAATTCAAAAAATTTTGAATGTGTTGATATAGATAAAATCAACGAGTGGATAAAAGAATATAAAAAGGCGCAAAATGAGGCGGCGCAAAAAAAACTTCTGGGGTTTATATTTTTGGCATACACGCCCCTGATTAAAAAAACCGTTTATTCGTTCGCCCGCCGTGCTGACGACCCTTATGACGATTTGTATCAAGTGGCGTCAGTTGGGCTTTTGAAGGCTGTTAATTCTTTTGATGAAAATATCGGCAGCAGTTTTTCTTCTTACGCGGCAATTAAAATGGTGAGCGAAATTAAACATTATTTAAGGGATAAGAACACTTTAATAAGAGCGCCAAGGCAGATGAGGGAGCTTTCTTACCGTATACACAAACTTACAATGGAATTAAAAGAAATTTTAAAAGAGCCGCCCACGGACGAACAAATTGCGCAGGCGTTGAATATGAGCAATAACAAAATTCTTGAAGCATTGGATTTGGAAAGGCGCACAACGCCTGTTTCCATTGACCAGTTGAGTTTTGAAGACAATATGACAAAAGACATTGTTAACGAAGATGTTTTTTTGGAACACAAAGAATTTTTGAATGAAATTGAAAACGGAATTATTTTAAAAGAGGCTATGTATAAGCTTGATGACGAATTGCAGGAAATTATCGATATGAAATTTTTCCAACAGTACACCCAGGCGCAAATTGCCCAAAAATTGAATTTAACGCCCATG
>CAZYYK010000033.1:0-15331 GCA_964651135.1 uncultured Gammaproteobacteria bacterium
AACACCAAAAAAGCAGCAGGCAAGCGCATGGGTGCCTGATACAAAATGGGGGCGGACGATTGCTTTTTGTGCCTTAAAAACATCGGCATACACTTTATCCAGTGCTTCTCTTCCCATATCGTCATGGCCGTAGCCCGTTACCGTATAAAAATGTTCTTCGCCGATTCTGTTCTTTATAAAAGCGTCTAAAACTTTTTTTTGGTTAAATTCACAAATTTTATCTATTTGCCTAAATTGCTCTTCAACTTCTAATTCCGCCTCGTCGACAATTTGAGAAGGCGTGAGCTTAATTTTTTCTTTTTCCATTTTATTCCTGTGATTATTTTTGCAGCGCCGGTTTTTGTTAAATTAATCCTGCGGGGCAAAATTCTTTTTACTTGCACCGCACATAGGGCATGTCCAATCTTCAGGCAGCTGTTCAAAAGGTGTACCCGGCACAATACCGTTTTGTTCATCCCCTATTTGCGGGTCATAGACATAACCGCAAACCAAGCAAACATATTTTCCCATTTCTGTCCCCTTTATAAGTACAGGAATATTATACAATGAATTGTGGAATTTCACAATTCATTTTTGCTCAGGGCAGTTTTTTGAAGTAATTAGGATCCATTGAAGCCTGGTATGCACAGGCTATTCCGTTTATGACGGAAGCTGAAGTTTTAGAGCAGTATGTATTTTTATCTGTATAATTTGTGCCCGGAGCCCCCATTGGAAGCACTGTTCCGTTATTCATAAGCTGAAATGTAAAAACATCATGTCCCCACAGGTTTGGTTTTTTAACGTAGCCGTTAGTATCAATGGTGATATAAATTGTGCTTACGTGATTTTCAATAAAAACGTACATACCGTTAAGCAGAATAATTTGCCCGTCATCCAAAAATTCGCCGTACAAAGGCTGATTTCTGCTAAATGTTTTGTAGCCTTCCATATACGCGTCTGTGCCGCTTACGGGGTTTTCTTTTAATTTTCTTTGCACGCAGGGTTTGGTGCTGCTGTCTTTATCAGCCCAGCCTAAGCCGCAATCTTTTAAAACACGCACGTATTTCATAAACGCGGGTTTAAAAGAGTGGGCAGGGTAGCTGTCTGCTGTGGGCAATTTGCCTTCTTCAGCGTTCATTCTTTTAACGGAGCGGCTAAGAAGAACAAATGCCTCTTCAAATGAGGCTTTGCCGGATACTGCTTTATGATTTTTTACAACGGGAGGAATTGTCATTGCCGAAACAACGCCTATTACGGCAAGAGTTATAAGAACTTCTGCCAGGGTGAAACCTTTTTTCCTGCAATAATTTGATGTCGGGACAGCAAATGCAACATTTTCTTCCATTTTGTCTCCTTTTAGATTGATTGTATTTTATTTTTTGCCCCATGTCAAGGTGTATATTGCTTATTTGCTTTATCGGATTTTAGAAAATTTTATCTAAGGCAGGGTTTTAAAAAAATCTTCGTCCGTGAGCGCATAATACGTGCAGGCAATGCCGTTTAGTGTGTTGGTTGAAGTTTTGGAACAATAAACGGCTTGATTTGTAAACGCAGTGCCTTCAGCCCCCATTGGCGATAATTTGCCGCTTTCCATCACTTGAAATGTAAAAACATCCTCTCCCCAAACGTTAGGGCCTTTTTCCATACCGTTAACATCAACGCTTATCATTGTGGGTGCAAGGATTGTGCCTGAATTAGGATTTTCAATCATTATAAGCATTCCGTTTTGCAAAATAAGCTGTCCGTCATCCCAACGATGGAAATCGGGCACTATATTTAAACTTTTGGCGTAAGTTTTGTATTTGTCAATGTTACGGCCGGAATAAACAAGGCCGCTCATTGCATAATCTTTATGCATTTTGACGTATTTTTTAAATATTAGTACAAATGTCTGTGACGGCATTTTTGATACAATAACGCCTTCTTCAAGGTTCATTCTTGCCACAGACTGATTTATAATTGAAAATGCTTTTTTAAACTGCGTTTTTAACTGTGTTGCTCTGTAATTTTTGACAACCGCAGGAATTGTAAGGGCTGCCACAACACCGATTATAGCAAGTGTGATAAGCACTTCTGCAAGGGTAAAACCTTTTTTCACACTTAACCTTCTTTCTGTTTAATAACTATGAACTAACCAGCGGTATGATATTGAAAATTTTACAGATAAACCGGAATTTTGTCAAGCCGATGTTATGCTCATTATAAGTTAAGAAAAACCCTGAAAAAGGTTATATTGAATGCGAAGTCAACAAAAATGTTTTACTTATCAAGAAAGCTTTTGATATTTTATAAAATTTGCAATGGAACGATCATAGGTTTTTTCGCCTTCTTCAGGGAAAAAACACCCGGGAATTTCCCCTATAATTCTGTGTGAGCGCACACATTCGCAGCAAATACCTTTTTTGTGGCAGCTGTAAGTGCAGGTGCAGTTTTGCTTGTTTCTTTCAATTCTGCATTCCATAAAAAACCTCCCTTTAACAAATTTTTTTACCCTTGCCTTCGCTTAATTATACAACAAAACACTTTTTGCTTGCACAAAATTTTTATGTGCTATAAAATAGGGGTATGTTATTAGAATTTTTATATGCAAAAATACACAGAGCAACCGTTACGGAAGCAAATTTGAACTATGAAGGCTCAATTACCGTGGACAAAACGCTTTTAGAGGCAAGCAAAATCAAAACGGGGCAGAAAGTAGATGTTTTAAATATCAATAACGGCGAGCGTTTTCACACCTACATTATTGAGGGTGAAAGAAATTCGGGTATTATTTGCCTAAACGGTGCTGCTGCGCGCAAAGCCCAGGTTGGGGACAAAATAATAATTGTGGCTTACGCTTCAATGACACAGGAAGAACAACAAGCATTTACGCCTTATATTGTGCATGTTGACAACAACAACAAAATTGTTAATTTAAATCAATAAAAGAAAAATTTTTGGGCAGCTCTTTTTCAATCAGTTTAAAAAATTCTGACATTTTCATGCCATGTGCCTCAACAATTCTGAAAAGCGTTGTAATGCTTGGGTCTTGCATTCCTCTTTCAATGTAGCTTAGTGAAGAATTGGGCACAGAATTTTCGTAACAAAAAAGTGTGAGGCTTTTCTTGCTTAAAAGCCTTTTCTTTTTAAGAAATTTCCCTATTGCAGCTTTTAATAAAGCCTTGTTTTTTTCTAAAATTTCATCTTCTTGCATGATTTAGAATATAACAAAATATTCTATATTATGTATTAGTAATACAGAATAATGAATAATGATTATAAAGGAAAAAAATGATAAAAATAGAAAAAGGTTTTACCTTGGCAGAAGTTCTTATCACACTTGCTATAATCGGTGTTGTGGCGGCACTAACCATTCCTTCCGTTGTTCGAAATTACCAGGACACGCAGTTTAAGACGGCATATAAAAAAGTGTATTCTGATATGAACAGAGCCTTTTCAGAGGCAATTGCATTTAGTGAATTTCCTGAAAGAAAGAATAATTGCTATGACGTTGATTTTGCAAATTTTGTAAGAAATACGATGAAAGAAAATTTTAAGGTTATAAAAGATTGCCCCCAAGGCCATGCTTTTGAATGCTGGGTGCAGGGAGATACAGTGGACTCCGGTAAGCAGCCAAAAGGTGAAGCTTCAGCCTTTATTGACGCTTCGGGGCGTGCCTGGGCTGAATTTCAAGTAAGCCGCTCTATTATTTTGGTTGATACAAACGGTTCAAAAGCGCCTAACCGCTTCGGAAAAGACAGGTGGCACTTTGCTTTTTTTAATAAAGGAGTCGTTGGTGATTGTACAATTACGCCAAGTTTGCCTGTGCAAATCAGGCCCTACCAATTTGGTGATTATCTGACAGAAGCGACTTGGTGTAACCATCCACCCTGTTATTACAAAGAGTGGCTTATGAAATAATTTTTTCCGCTTTTTTAGAAATTGCCCTTGCGCCGATACGCCGTTAGGTGTATCCCTTGCTTGTCAAGAATTGTGCATTGTGCCCTTGATAGTATTTATCTCCCTGCTTTTTTAGATATTGCCCTTGCGCAATGCACGCCTGAAGCTGATGCCTGCATTAAACCGCGCGTAATGCCTGCGCCGTCGCCTATTGTAAACAAGTTTTTAATGTCTTTTGTTTCAAAATTGTTGTCAAGCGCCACTCTTGCAGAATAAAATTTAACTTCAACCCCGTATAACAGCGTGTACCTTGAAGCAACGCCCGGTGCAATTTTATCAAGCGCATATAACATTTCAATAATGCTCATTAACTGGCGGTACGGCAAAACAAGGCTTAAATCGCCCGGGGTGGCGCTTTCAAGCGTAGGTTTAATTATGCTTGCCTTCATGCGCTCGGCTGTTGAGCGCCTGCCGTCTAAAAGATCGCCGAAGCGCTGCACCAAAATGCCCCCGCCAAGCATATTTGCCAAACTTGCAATGTGCTGCCCGTAGGTTATAGGGTCTTTAAAGGGCTCTGTGAATTTTTTGCTTACAAGAAGCGCAAAATTTGTGTTGGGTGTTTTTTTCTCGGCGTAACTGTGCCCGTTTACGGTCGAAATGCCGTTATAGTTTTCAGATACCACCTCTCCGTTTGGGTTCATACAAAAAGTGCGCACTTCATCCCCGAAAGTGGGTGAGTGATAAATCAATTTTGATTCATAAAGCCTTGATGTTAAAGGCTCCATAACGGGGGCAGGCAGTTCAATTCGCACGCCAACATCAACCGCATTATTTATCATCTTAATTTTGCGCGCTGCAAATTCATGGCTAAGCCAATCAGCGCCTTCGCGCCCGGGGGCAACAATTACATAATCTGCCGTAATTTTTTTGCCATCCGTGGTTTCAAGCCCTTTTATTTTTTTATCATCAACAATTAATGCCTTAATTGATGTGTTATTTAAAATTTCAATCCTGGAGGCCAGGTAATCTTGCATATTTTTTAAAACGTTAAGGGAATATTCAGTGCCCAGGTGCCTTACGGGCGAATGCACAAGCTTTAATTCGGCCAAAGTTGCGCTGTGTTCAATATCTGCAAATTCTTCCCTGTTTTCGCCCCAAACGGTTTTGGTAGCGCCATATTTCAGGTAAATATCGTCACAATATTTTATAAGCCCCGAAACATCGCTCCAGGACATATAATCAAGCAAATTGCCGCCAACTTCAGGCGTCAAGGTTAATTTGCCGTCAGAAAAAGCGCCTGCGCCGCCCCAGCCGCATAAAAGCGAACAGGTGTTGCAGCTTGGGCATTTTTTAAGTCCGTCGCGCAAAAGGCAGTGCCTTTTTTCGATTCTGTCACCCTTGTCTATTAAAATAACTTTCCAATCAGGGTGGAGTTTTGTAATTTCAAGCGCGCTGAAAATTCCCGCAGGGCCTGCGCCCACTATTGCCACATTATACATTTTTATTTACCTCATTTACATAAGTCCGTTTTTTATTGTATAATAAAAATAAAGTAAAGGAAAATTTAAAATGGATGTAAATGAAATCTTGGCGTATATGCCCACCGTTATTGAAAATTCCTCGCGTGGGGAACGGTCTTTTGACATTTTTTCAAGGCTTTTAAGGGAGCGCATTATCTTTTTGGGCGAAGAAATTGATGATGAAGTTGCAAACTCTGTTGTAGCGCAGCTTTTGCTGCTTGATAGCGAAAATCCCGAAAAAGATATTATGCTATACATTAATTCACCGGGCGGCTCAATAACAGCGGGGCTTGCAATTTATGACACCATGCAGCTTGTAAAAGCGCCGGTTTCAACCATTTGTATGGGCGATGCGGCGTCTATGGGCGCATTTTTGCTGTCATCGGGCACAAAAGGCAAAAGGCTTGCGCTGCCTTCATCAAGAATTATGATACATCAGCCTTTGGGCGGTGCGCAAGGGCAGGCAACCGATATTGAAATTGAGGCAAAGGAAATAATCCGCATGAAAAACCTGCTTATTGAAATTATGGCGCAAAACACGGGGCAGGACATTACAAAAATTAAAGAAGACACAGAGCGCGACAAATATTTAAGTGCCCAGGAAGCGCTTGAATACGGGCTTATTGATAAAGTTATCACAAAGTTATAGTGAAAGGCAGACATGAAATTAAAAGCGTTATTTTCACAACCTAAACAGGAAGATTTGTTCAATCTTCATCCGGATGCCATCATAATTTTGGAATCTGACGGCACTGTTGTTGATGTCAACGTAAAGGCGGTTCAAATTTTTGGGTTTTCGCGTTTTTCAATGGTTGGAAATTCCATATCCCAATACATTAAGGGCGGCACAAATCAGTTCAGCCAAATTGTGAATCAAGATAAAACAGTTGTCGCACAAGCGCTCAGCGCTGCAAAAGATGAAAAATATGTTGAAATATCGGCTTTGCAGAACCCTGATACAAGAAAAGTTTATTTGGCAATGCGTGATGTTACAAAAGCTTATAAAGCGCAAAATAATATGGCGCACGAGTTTGAGGTTGCAAAAGGCATTATAGCAGAAAAAAACACCTATTTGGCGGCGAACGCCAATGAAATTTTATCTTTCATATCTTCAATAGGAAGTTTTTCAAAAGCGCTTTTGGACGGCGTGGGGGGCGATTTGGAGCCCAAACAGGAAAAATATATAAGCATTATAAATAAAAATGCCGCAGATTTAGCCTACGATTTAGAAAAGATGTTTGAAATGTTCAGGCTGGAATCGGATTTATGGGAATACAGCCAAAAGGCTTTTGATATTGTAAGCCTTTTAAATGACATAGCAAAAAACTGGGAAGATGTTTTCAAGCGCAAAAAAGTGCGCTTCAGCTATGATTTTTCGGGCGTTACATCAAGAAATTGCTATATGGACCCTGCGGTTTTAGAAAAAATCGTAAATAGCTTGATTGAAGTATCTTACGCAAACACGGATGTGGGTATGTGTTCTTTGCATGTGGGCGCGGCACCGGATGAATTTTTAAGGCAGCAGGGTTTTGAATTGGATGAAAATAGCAGCAAATATTATCTGATGTTTGAGATAAAAGATACATCAAGCGCCATTGTGGATGAGGAATTGAAGAACATTTTCAACCCTTACTGCATAATTAAAAACCCGCAAAAACGCTCAATAGGTTCAAAATTTACGTATGCAATAGTTAAAAAGTTTGTGAAGCATTTTGGCGGAGATTTGTGGGTGTATTCTAAAGCCACACAGGGCACTTTGGCAAGTTTTATTTTGCCTCTGGAAAAATTAATACAAAAAATTTAGGTGGAATTTGAGCGAAGTTAAACTGAAAAATATTTCAAAAAATTTCGGGGAAAAGAGCATTTTAAAAAACATAAACCTCGATGTTAAAGATAAAGAATTTTGTGTGCTTGTGGGCGCTTCCGGCTGCGGAAAATCAACCCTTTTAAGGATAATTGCAGGGCTTGAAACGCCAACTGAGGGCGAAGTTTTTATAGGCAATAAAAAAATGAATGATATATCGCCAAAAGACAGAAACACCGCCTTTGTTTTTCAAAGTTACGCACTTTACCCGCATATGAGCGTTTATGATAACATTGCCTTTCCCCTTAAACTGCGGAAATTGGGCAAAAACGAAATTAAAAACCGCGTTTTGGGCGCGGCGCAAATTTTGGGGCTTGAAGAATATTTAAAACGCAAACCCAGGGAACTTTCAGGCGGGCAGCGCCAGAGAGTGGCTTTGGGAAGGGCAATTGTGCGCGAACCGAGCGTTTTTTTGATGGATGAACCCCTGAGCAATTTGGATGCCAAATTAAGGGTTGCAATGAGAAGCGAAATTAAAAAACTCCACCAAAAGCTTCAAACCACCTTTATTTACGTAACCCATGACCAAACAGAAGCGCTGACCATGGGCGATAAAGTGGTTGTTTTAAATGAGGGCAATATTGCGCAGGGCGGCACACCCAAGGAAATTTTTAATTCCCCTGCCGACACTTTTGTTGCAACTTTTATGGGTGCGCTTCCTATGAATATAATTCCTAAAGACGGCAAATTGATGGGTTTTCGCCCTGATGATATGTTTTTTGGCGATACTGCACAAAATGTTTTTGAAGTGAAAGTGGATTTTGAAGAAATTTTGGGGTGCGATAAAATAATTTATTTTGAAATTGAAGGGGTCAAATGCTGCGCTAAAATTGGCGCTGACGATAACACAGGCGGCATTATAAAATTAAGCGTTCCTTCAGATAAAATAATCTTTTTTGACCCGCATACAAAAAAGAGGCTAGTTTAAGCCCCTTGTAATTAAATTGTTTACATTGTTTAATTGTTGCTTACCAGCATTTTAAAAGCAACCAAACCCCTTGCCGATATTTGCGAACAGCTTTTGCGCTGTTCTTTAACAATATTGAAAACCCTTATAATACGTTCAAGTTCCTGGCGTGAACTTTTTGATTTTAGCCTGTAAACGTTCTTAATAGGGTCTGTAACTATATCAAATATTGCGTTAATTTCTATTTCTTTCATAAATATAAACTCTTAATAAATTCTAATCTACATATTAATAAAGTGCTCTTTGGGCTAATAATTGCCCTTTTGTTACATTTGTTCATAAAGGTTTATAACGTGTTCGGGCTTGGGTTTTTAATTTTTTAAATTCATACTTTAGTTGCAGAAACTTCAAACAAAAACAGGATTACAAAATATAAAAAAACCTGTATGATGTATATGAGATTACAAGGATTCCCCATGCGTATAAAAACGGCAAAAAACGCAGAGTATTTCATATGTCAAATTTTAGATTCCGAAATTACCAAAGGGCATATAAAGAAGCTTTTGCGGATGTTTGAAAAAAACAAGGATAAAAAAATCGGTCTGGATTTAGAAAGAACCAAAAAAATCCACAGCAGCTTTTTTGAATTTTTAAAAAGCGGCAAAATTTGCGTTTTTTCTTTGAATAATGATATTTTAAACTATTTTTGTCTGGCAAATGCAACAAATTCAGTGCCTGTTTTCCTAAATCGGGCGGATTTTTTAGAGCAGGCAAGGCAGCTTGTAAAAAGAGATTTTAGGGTTCTTTAAAAGAAAAAGGTTGAGAATTCAACCTTTAAGAATTAAGAATAAATTAAAATCTTTAAATTTCAATATTAACAAAAATTACTTTCTAAAAACAATTAGCCGATTGGGCTATCATGTAAAAAGTTTTTGCAAAACCTAATTGTTTTTTTGTTGTATAATTGTAATTATAAAAGCGAGGTAAAAAATTGTTTGATTTTAACTGTAATTTAACCGAAAATTTTGACTGTGAGGTTGAAATTGCAAAATATACAAGTTCAGTAAATATAGGCGCAGGGCTCTTCAAAAGTAGCCCTAAAAGTGTTAAGGCGGCTGTTGATTTTGTACTTGAAAACGAAAAAGCACTCGGGGTGCTTTTAAGCTGGGATGAGATTGTTCCTTTTTTAAGCGAAAACATTGAGGCATACGTTATTTACCAGGTGGGCGCAATATCTGCCTACACTCAAGCTTTTGGGCTTGAGCTTGAAAACGTAAGGCTTGAAGGCGTTATGGAAGCCGAACTGAACAAGAACCTTGAATTTGCAAAAGACGTTGCGCGCGCAATTCAGAAGGTGAACCCCTGGCTTACACTGATTTTAAAAAATTGGGAAATTAAAGAAATTTTACAAAACGAACTAAATGCCAAATGCGCCATTGAAGTTGAATTTGGCAATACAAGTTCGATACGGGAATTAAGAGAAATGGAACATATCCCTCATACAGTTCATTTTACAGACGTTGAATGCGCAAAACGCGCGTATGACGTTATAAAACCAACACCGATAAACTATAACAGGGTATGCGGGGAGCTTGCATGAAAGTAAGGTTTCCAAAAGACGTTATATGGCTTGTGCCCGGGCTTAGGGTTAAAAGGTGGTTTATTCTGGTTATTGCCGGGGCAGTTTTGGCAACGGTGGGTCTGGCTTTTGTTTTTAAGCTTCAACCCGTTTATTTTATGCTTGATTTAACCAAACAAATTATTCATTTTGTGCCGTCTGAACTTATCGGGGCTGTTTTTATAATTTTCGGTGCATTTATTTTTCTTGAAGGCTTCCAAAAAGCCAATTTTTCAATGCTTGACGTGGGCGAAGCGCGTTCGCAACACGCGATAATGGAGGGCATGTATCGCAGAATGAAATTAAACCACGGGCCTAAAATTGTTGCTATCGGCGGCGGCACGGGTTTATCCACAATGCTTAAAGGTATTAAAAAAATTACAAATAACGTAACGGCAATTGTAACCGTGGGCGATGACGGCGGCTCTTCCGGCCGTTTAAGAGAAGAAATGGGCATTTTGCCGCCCGGCGATATAAGAAACTGCATTGCAGCACTTGCGGACGACGATGATATTGTAACAAAGCTTTTTCAATACCGCTTTAAAACAGGCGAAGGGCTTGAAGGGCACAGCTTTGGCAACCTTTTTATAACGGCAATGAGTTCAATTTGCGGCGATATGGTAAGTGCCATTAAAGAATCTTCAAAGGTTTTGCTTATAAGAGGGCGCGTTTTGCCTTCAACCACGGACGATATGCGCCTTGTGGCGAATATGGAAGACGGCTCTGTTGTGAAGGGCGAAAGCAACATCCCCGAAGCCCAAAAAAGGATTTTAACTTTATCGTGCGAGCCTAAAATCTGCAAACCGAACAAAGAAGTAATAGAAGCTATAAATAACGCTGATTTGATAATTTTAGGGCCCGGAAGCCTTTATACTTCCGTTATTCCGAACTTGCTTGTTAATGAAATAACCCTGGCGGTTGAAAATTCCAGGGCTAAAAAAATATACGTATGCAACATTATGACGCAGCCCGGCGAAACAGACAATTACAGTGCGTCAGATCACCTTAAAGCTATTTTTAAACACGTCAGCCTGCATGGTGCAAAAAACCCCGAACATTTTGTTGACGCTGTTTTAATAAACGATTCAATGCCCCAGAATTTAGCTAAAAAATATGAAGAAAAAGATTCTCTGCCCGTTGATTTGGATTTGTCTGAAATTAAGAAAATGGGAATTGAAATTATTACCCATAAATTAATGCAGGATAATAAAGAAGGGTTTGTGCGCCATTCGCCCAACCGTTTGGCAAGAGCTATTTATTATTGGTATAGAAGGCAGAATAAGAGGGTTGTGAAAAATGAAAATAACGGCAAAGAAGCTGCAAGAGTTTAAAAGCGCAGGCAGAAAAATTACATCAATGACCGCCTATGACTATTCCACAGCAAAGTTTTGCGATAAAGCAGGCTTTGATTTTATTTTGGTGGGCGATTCTTTGGCCCATGTTATTTTGGGCTACGACTGCACCACTAAAATTGGCATGGATGAGATGAAGATTTTTACATCTGCCGTGGCGCGCGGGGCAAAACAATGCCTTATTGCAGCGGATATGCCTTTTATGAGTTATCAGGCAAATTTGTCTGATGCCGTTAAAAACGCGGGCGAACTTATAAAATGCGGGGCGGATGTTGTGAAACTTGAGGGCGCAACACCTTATATTATAAGCGTTATTGAGCGTTTAGTTGAAAGCGGCATACCTGCCATGGGGCATTTGGGCTTTACGCCTCAATCAATAGGCACAATCGGCGGGCATTTTGTTATAGGTAAAGATTTTGAAACAACGCTTTTGCTGCTTGAACAGGCTAAAGCGCTTGAAAATGCAGGCGTGTGCGCAATTGTGCTTGAAATGGTGCCTTGTGAAAGTGCTGAATTTATAAGCCAAAATTTAAAAATCCCGACCATTGGAATTGGCGCAGGCGCAAGCTGTGACGGGCAGATTCTTGTAAGTGAAGATTTGCTCGGGCGTTATGAAGATTTTTGCCCGAAATTTGCTCGTAAATATGCAAATTTAAGCGAAATAATAACTGAAGCATTTAAGAATTACATAAAAGATGTGTTGGATATGAAATTTCCGTGCGATAAAGAAACTTTTTATTTAAAGCCCGAGGAGAAAGAAAAACTTGAAAATTATAAAAAAAATTTCAGAGGTTAGGGAGTTAAGAGAAAAGATAGACCAAAAAAAAACAGTGGGGCTTGTGCCCACCATGGGCGCTTTACACAAAGGACACCAAAGCCTTATTGAAAAATCTGTTGAGCAGAATGATTTTACAATTGTGAGTGTTTTTGTCAACCCCGTTCAATTCGGGCAAAATGAGGATTACGATAAATACCCCCGCACTTTGGAAGCTGACGCGGCGGCAGCGCAAAAGGCAGGCGCTGATGTAATTTTCGCCCCGAGTGCCGATGAAATGTACGCTGATTTTAAAGATACAACCCTAATTTGCCCCCCGTATTTCGATGTCAATAAATTGTGCGGCAAAACGCGCGTTGGACATTTTGACGGCGTTGCAACGGTTGTGGGCAAACTTTTTAATATTATAAAGCCTAAAAGGGCGTATTTCGGGCAAAAAGATGCGCAGCAGCTTTTTATTATTAAAAAAATGGTGCGTGATTTAAATTTTGACGTTGAAATTATCAAATGTCCCACTGTGCGCGAAAAAACAGGCATTGCCCTTTCAAGCCGCAATTCTTATTTGGATGATGAAACTTTAAAAGACGCCTCTAAATTGAGTAAAGCTTTGTTTACAATTAAACAAAACAAAGACCGGGGCATTTTAAAAGTAAACGCCTTAATTGATGTAGCTTTAAGCGTGCTTGAGGGGTTGGATGTTGAATATTTTGAAATTTTGGATTTGAACAATTTTGAGAAAATTGATATAATAGAAAAAGAGGCAATAGCCTTGTGTGCGGTAAAATTTAGTACTAAAAACGGTGACGCTGTAAGACTTATTGATAATTTGGAATTGTAATATATGTCATTAAAAAAATTTATATATGAAAAATTACATCAAATCACAGAATTTCTTGGGTTTTGCAGTATATATTTTGCCGTTTTTTACGGATTTATCTGGGTATACCGTGCTTTTAACATGCCGTATGAATTTTTTATCAATTCCCCGATCGAATGGCTGCCTGCAATTGCAAGAACCATTATGCACAATTATACAACGAATTTTCAAGGGCAGATTATTGATATGTCATATATTGTGCTAACCGTTGTTTTGGCCATTATGTATGTGGTTTTTGCCCAAATTGCCGTCTTATACGATAAATTGGTTTACGAATCCGAACTTAACGAAATTAAAGTGAAAAAGGAAGAGGAAAGCTCTGTTAACCGCGAATTGCAAAAGGATTTGAAGTATGAAATAATGCAATATTCTGCTTTTATAATGTTTTTAGAGCTTCATTTGGATTATGCCATCGATATTAACATTTTAAAAGAAAAGCCCGATATGAGCGCTATTCAGGAAGAAAGCTGCAAAAAGCTTTTAAATTCCGTGTCTAAAGAATATAAAAGCATAAAGAAAGTAAAAGGCAGCAAAATGGTTTTCATTGCGGATGATTTTGAAATTTTTGACGACTTTTTGATTGACCTTCTGAGAGCCGTTAAGAAACTTTATGCCCAAAACATAGATCACGACCTTGAAACAACCTTCACGCTTTCATGCGACGTTATCAAAACCGTGCAGAATTATCAGAAGGAATTAAGAATTTTAGAAAAAATTGCCACCTTTAATTATAAGGGCAAAGTTGTGGTTACAACAGCGTTTAGCAACCGATATAATTACAAACAAATTCAAAAATTTTATCTGCGTTCTATGGGGCTTTCAAGGTTTTTTGAGAAAAAACCAAACGACCGCGGGGGGTTTGAATTTATTTCGGAAGACTTTGACCTTTATTCGCTCAAGATGAAGGCAGTACAGGATTTTTAGGCTTTTAAGTTATGCCCAACGCTGCCGCCTTAGAACTGTTTTTCCCACGCAGGGGTTGCGTCTGTAAACATTATTTTTCTGTTATGGATTTTTTCTTCCTGCTTATTCGGCATTAAAAAATCCTTTGTCAAAATAAGGTTTTTACTTTTTAGCTCAAATTTGTGGCTTTCAAGCTGTTTTATAATTTTTTGCGAATTCATAAAATAATTTTTAATTTTTATATATAAATTCCACTCCCTTGTGCGTTTTGAAATCTGCTGGGCGGCAAAATTTAAAATATCCATAAAATAGCTGTCAAATGCAGGGCTTAGAATGCTTTCCAGGATATAATTTTTATTGTCGATTGTGCTTATTGAAAAATATCCGTAAAGCATTTTTTTGCTGCTATCCTCTAAAACGT
Organism: uncultured Gammaproteobacteria bacterium; assembly: GCA_964651135.1. Lineage (GTDB taxonomy): Bacteria > Cyanobacteriota > Vampirovibrionia > Gastranaerophilales > Gastranaerophilaceae > CAYYBA01. Next base: position 14,096 of record CAZYYK010000033.1, read on the forward strand.
ATCTGAAAGAGGATTTCCCGCCCAAAAGGTTGGGCGCTAAATCTTCCGTAAAATATCCGCTCTGAAGCGCAAAATAAGGCGCTAAATGCTGGTTGATTGAACTGTTGTGAAGGTCGCAAATGTCTTTTGTATGGGCGTTTCTGAGGTTCTTAAAACATCCGATGTCATATTGCCCTAAATTCAAAAATTTTACTTTTGTGCTGTCTGTTTTGTATAAAAATTCATAAGAAGAAACACGGAATTTGCAGGCGTCTATAAACAAAGCAGCCATTTCTTGAAGCTCTTGCGAAACAAAAACATAAAAAGAAGAAGCACCGTAAGCGCAATACCTTGAAATAACATAATTTATAAGCTGCTCGCCGATGTGCGCCGAATTTTCTTCCAAATAAAGTTTAATTATCTTTAATTTCGCGCTGTTTGAGCGCTCCTTTTCAAGCGCAATAAGCCCTTTAATTTTTCCCTCTTCAATAGCCACAAATGCTTCAGATAAAAATTTAAGTTTCAAGGGCAAAATATGGTTAATAAAATCAAAAGGTATGGGGGCAAAGTTAGAAACAAAGGCGTCGGAGCCCACAAAAGACTTAAGATTTTTTAACTTATTTTTTTGATAAAAAGCTAAGTTTTTAATAATTGCCATAAAATTATTATAGCATAATTTATTTAAAAGCCCATTCAAACATTTGCTGTGTTGTTCTGCCGCCCTCATAAGGCTCCATTGCTATTTTGCCTGTCGGGGATATTATGGGGGATTTTTTCTCATTCAGCGCAATTCTGAAAATAAATAAATCGTAGCCGAATTTATTGGGTTTTTTAAACCCGTTTATATCAACCGCAAATAAAGAGTGCCCCGCAGGTCTGTAACCCAATAAAATCATCCCGTCCGCCAAAACCCAGGCAGGATTGACGTTATTTATATTGTTTTTCCTAAAACCCGTAAAATCTGCTGCATCATCCCCCATATACCCCATATATTCAGGCACACAGCCTTTTGAAAAAGCGTTATTCTGGCAATATTTTATGACTTTTAAATTTTTTGTAAATTCATTGTAAAAAGCCGTGCATTCATCTGTAAAATGCGCGCCGTAGCCGTTATTATCCGTGTAACAGCGGGGCATTCCGCCTAATTCATAGTTTGTTTGGTTAAGTACTTGCATAAGTGTGGAATATGCTTTTCTGAACTGCGTTTTCAGCTGTGTTTCCTGGTAATTGCGCACAATAGCAGGGATTGTGAGTGCT
>CAZYYK010000034.1:0-814 GCA_964651135.1 uncultured Gammaproteobacteria bacterium
GAATGTTCTGAAACATCCACAAACGCAAAAAATGGTTTAAGTTGTGCTTATAGAGCTATTATGGAAAAGGATTATTTTAAAAACTTGGGAAAATAATTCTATTCAACAAGAGAATCGTCCATATCAAAGTTTGAATAAACATTTTGAACATCGTCATGTTCTTCAAGTTTTTCAAGCAAAAGCAAAAGCCTTTTTGCAATGCCCTTATCCGTAACTTCAACGGAATTTTTAGGCATTCTTGTAAGTTCGCTTTCTTGAATTTTATAGCCCAAGGTTTCATACCCTTCCACGGTTTTTTGAAAATTTTCAACGCTGGTAAGCACTTTAAGGGCTTCATCTTCTTGCTCAACATCTTTGATATCAAATTCAATGCCGTCTTCAAAAAGTTTATCGTAAGAATTTGTTTTATCAAAATAAATAGCGCCAACGGGTTCAAACATCCAGCCCACACAGCCGTTTTCGCCCAAATTGCCGCCGAATTTCGTAAAATAGCTTCTTATATCCCCTGCGGTTCTGTTTCTGTTATCTGTTGCAGCTTCAATAAAAACTGCAACTCCGCCCGGGCCGTAGCCTTCATAAGTAATTTCTTCGTAATTTTCGCTTCCGCTTGAATTTATGGCCTTTTCAACGGCTCTTTTTATTGTGTCATTGGGAAGCCCGCCTGCTTTTGCTTTATCTATGGCTGTTCTCAAGCGGAAATTGCCCGCAAGGTCGCCCCCGCCTATCTTTGCCGCAATCATAATTTCTCTTGAAAATTTCGCAAAATTTACACCCCTTGCAGCGTCCACTTTTGCTTTTTTATTTTTAATATTAG
>CAZYYK010000034.1:824-1209 GCA_964651135.1 uncultured Gammaproteobacteria bacterium
CTTGGAATGTCCCGACATATAATTCCTCACTTTTATGTTTTTATTGTACAATAAAAAATATGGATAATCAAAAAAATGAAACTTCAAATAACCCGAAAGTAATCTCCCGTATTGATTTAATAAGGGATTTAATTGAAAACTGCCAATATGACGACGCCCTGGAGCAGCTTGAAATTATGCAGCAAGATGAGCCCGAAAATTATGAGGTTTTATATGAGCTTGGGCGGATATATTTTGAGCTTGGGGATTATAATAGCGCAATTGCAAACTATGAAGGGCTTTTGGAGCAGCACCCGAGCGCTATTATGTATTACAATTTAGGGCTTGCTTATGAAGCCAATAATGAAATTGATAAAGCAATAGGAAATTATTTAAAATGCATTTC
>CAZYYK010000034.1:1219-1632 GCA_964651135.1 uncultured Gammaproteobacteria bacterium
AAATTCCCTTTTGCGTATAAAAAATTAGGTGTCCTTTTTATGGCGCGCAACGACAGCCAAAGCGCCAGAGAATATTTTGAAGAATATTTGAAATTTGATATACCGCAAAGTGAAAAAGAGCTTGTTACAAAAACTATTGAAAGGTTGTAATTGTGGATGTTAAAATTTATACGGTTGATTATTGCCCCTATTGCAGGGCGGCGCTTGAATTTTTAAATGACCATTATGTCAAATACGAACAGATTAGAATTGATGATAATGAAGAAGCCATGTTAGAAAAACTGGGCGAAATGTATGATATTAAAGGCGAAGTGACGGTTCCGCAAATTATTATAGATGGCAAGCGCATTGGCGGATATTCCGATTTAAAAGAATTGTACGAAACAGGCAAATTACAGTTTTAAAGCCTGAAA
>CAZYYK010000034.1:1642-15188 GCA_964651135.1 uncultured Gammaproteobacteria bacterium
TTAACATTAAAGCTATTACAAATATAACTATTTGATTTTTCTTTAAAACTTTTAGCAGTGTAAAAACCGTGTCAAAACTGGGTTTTGCCTGCCCCCTTTCAACATCACCCAAAAATTTTGCCGATATATCAGCCCGCTCTGCCAGTATTTCCTGCGTCAACTCTGCTTCCAGACGGCATTTGCGCAAATATTTACCTAAATACCTATACCAAACTTTATATTCCATAAGTTAAGATTACAATCTATAAGGTTTTTTTACACCCGTTGACAGCAGGTGTTATATGTGATATATTTAATATTAATAATCATTTCGGAGATATAAAAATGAAGAACAAAATTTACGGGTTTACGTTAGCGGAAGTACTTATAACACTTGCAATAATAGGCGTTGTGGCAGCATTAACAATCCCTGCGGTTGTTCGCAATTATCAAAAACATCAAACTGTTGTAAAATTAAAAAAGGTTTATAGCGCACTTGCCAATACCACAAACCTTGCAATAGCGGAACACGGACCCATTGAAACCTGGGAACTCGGTTCAAACAGCACTTGGTCACAAAGTTCAATGGATTTTGCAAACACATATTTAATCCCGTATTTAAAAGTTGGAAAAAATTGCGAGAATAAAACAACTGGTGATTGCACTTTTAACGTTTCCGGATTGAACGGGACTACAGGTTCTTTGGATGATAAATATGCAAGATTTTATTTAAATGACGGAACTTTCATTGGTCTTGTATCGGATAATTATACTGCGGAAGGCAGTAAAAAAGACATAACAAGAATGCATATTGATATAAACGGGCAGAAAAAACCCAATACCTATGGGAAAGATATATTTCATTTTGATTACACTATCCATGATGACGATAACCCACACAGTAACGGCAAAATGATGCCTGCAGGTTATGATTTTTCAAGAAATTCTTTATTAAACGTATGCAATAAAAATGAAAACGGAAGGTATTGCACCGCATTAATTATGAAAGACGGCTGGAAAATATCGGATGATTACCCATGGTGAAAATGCCATAAAAAAATTGCCGCGTCCGTGTTTTATACCTGTTCGTAAGTTTTAAAATGCAATTTTGCAATATTTTTTAATTCTTCCCTGCCGAATTTATTGGCAAAAGCCTTTGCGGCGTTTAGCACCTGCGCGCTTGCGCCTTTGGGCAAAACCATTTCGTATTCCCTTGCAAGCCTTGATATACGCTTTATAAATTCCGCACGCGCCAGAATTGAAGCTGCTGCAACGGCTGTGTCTTCTTCTGCCTTTGTTTTTTGAACAAGCTTAATTTGTTTGCCTTTTTCTTTAAGCGCGTTTGAAATAAACCTTTCATCGCCGAATTTATCACAAAGCGCACATTCGCATGCCTGTTTTTGCAAGATATTTTCAATAACCGTTGCATGCCCCCACGCCAAAAGCTTATTCAGGTTTTTAAAACTCCGGTAAAGTTCATTATATTTTTTGGGGCTTATTACAACAACATCATAGGGCGCAACTGCCTTAATTTGCCCCTCAAGCACCAAAATCTTTTTGTCGTTCAACTTTTTGCTATCACACACACCCAGCTCTTGAAGAACTTTTGCCAAATTTTCAGTTAAATACACCCCTGCCACAACCAAAGGGCCTAAAAAATCGCCCTTGCCGCTTTCATCCACCCCAATGTGGGGGTAGGGCAGAATGTTTTCAGGCTTGCAGGGATCAGGCGCGATGTCAAAATGTTTAGCTAAGATAACATCTGTTAAATCACCCTGAATTACAAATTTGCCGCTTGTATAAAATGAGGCCGTGAGCCCCGCTTTGCGCGCCTGAAAGTGCATGTACCGGGGAGCAGAAAAAGAACAGTTTTCGCGCTCAAAAATTTCTTTATACCTGCCGATTTCCCTTATGTTATATTTCCCGCTGTATGTGCCCATGACTTTATTATACAACAATCATTTGATTTTTTGTTTTGTTTTGAGTAGTATTTTTGTATGCGATGTAGCGGGTGTGGTAAAACATTTGTTATTTGAAGCAATAAATTGACAGTTTTAATAATTTTATAAATGGCGGGTGTCGCCAAGTGGTTAAGGCCCCTGATTGTGGTTCAGGTATGCGTGGGTTCGAATCCCATCATCCGCCCCATTTAAAATCGACCTTTAAAATGGTCGATTTTTTAATATATAATTGCATTTTGGCCTCCTTCTGATTTTGGGTTATCCAATAATTTCTAACCAACAAAGTTTAAACTATAACAGCTAACAGCTAAAATGCAAGCAGCCCTTTATTTTATAACTATTTCTACCGGAATATTTCCCTTTACCGCTTTTGAATAAGGGCAGGCAAGATTTGCTATTTTTACAAGTTTTTCTGGGTTATCGCACCCTGTCAAAGTCACTTCCAGCTTTACCTCAAGATTAAACGCACCTGTATCATCCGCCATAACAGCAACATGTGCCGTAACGGAAGTGTCATCCAGTTTTATATTATGCACTTTTGCAAAATGAATAAGCGCATTTTCAAAACAAGACGCATAAGCCGCCCCAAATAATTGTTCCGGATTTGTAGCGCCGCCAACACCGCCCATTTCCTTTGGTGTGGCAACGGGCATATCCAAAATGCCGTCATTTGTTTTTATTCTGCCGTTCCTTCCACCTTTAGATGTAACCACTGCTTCATATAATTTTTTCATTTTTTTCTCCTTAATTAACGCCTATTTGTAATAAATTTATTATATCAAAAAATTTTTTAATTCTCTAGAACTCTCTTGGCTTCACGCCCTTAGCCCACTTTTGTTCAATATCTTCAAGCGATATTCCCTTGGTTTCGGGCACCATAAAAAATACAAAGAAAATACACAAAACCGAAACCGCTGCAAAAATGTTAAACGTAAAATGCCCGCCAAGCCTGTGCAAAAGCATAGGGAAAGACGCTGCCACCAAAAAATTGAATGCATAATTGGCTAAAATACAAACACTCATTGCAACACCCCTTATTTTTAAGGGAAAAACCTCTGACATCAAAATAAAAGCCGCAGGGCCCAAGCTTATTGCAAAAGAGAAAATATAAAAAGCAACGCTCAAAAGCCCAAACCACTTTGCTAAACCAAACGCGGCAAAGGAAGGCAAAAAGGTAAAGCTCAGCGCAAACATGCTAAGTGCCATACCCCCTAAACCAATGTAGAGTAAAGGTTTTCTGCCTATTTTATCTATTGTAAACACGGCAATAATCGTCGTCAAAAAATTTACAACCCCAACCCCAACGGTTGCGTAAATAGCATTTAAGTTAGAGGCAAAACCAAGGGTTTTAAAAATTGTAGGGGCGTAATAAATCACATTGTTAATACCCGTGCAAATTTGTGTAAACATAATGCCAATGCCTATCACAAAGGGCATCAGCATCCGTTTTTTAAACACAAATTTTTCACCACCTGCGCCAAGAGTGCTTTTTATATCCTTAATTTCTTCTGATACATTAACCCCCGTGTCGATTTTTTCTAAAACATCCCTTGCTTCATCTTCGCGGTTTTTGCTCAAAAGCCAGCGGGGAGTATCTTTTAAAAAGTACATGCCGATAAATAAAACAAAACCGGGCAAAGCGCCTGCAAGAAGCATCAAACGCCAGTTATAGGGCAGGTTTGCGCACATTGCACTTATAAAATATGAAAATAAAATGCCGCCCGTAATTGCCCACTGATACAGGGAAATTATCATACCCCTGTGCTCTTTTGGCGACATTTCAGCTAAATACAAGGGGGCTACAAAATTAACAGCCCCAATTGCAAAGCCCACAAGCATTCTTGAAAAAATCAAAGTGTGAATATTCGGCGCAAAGCCGCAAAAAATAGAGCCTGCAATAAAAATAAGTCCGCACAAGAGCATAATTTTGCGCCTGCCGTAAATATCCGCCAAAACGCCGTTTACGGCAGCGCCCAAAACCGCACCAATTAAAACAGAACTCACCAAAACGCCCTGCATGGTGTCACTTAAGCGCCACAGGTCATTTATGTATAAAAGCGCTCCGGAAATTATGCCCGTATCATACCCGGCTAATAAGCCGCCCAAGGATGCTATGAAAACTATTGCAATCAGTGACAATTTCGCCATTAATTAATTATAATTCCTTAATTTCATTGGGGCAAGCACTTGACATTTCGTTATATTGATTTAAAATAAAGGTATGTTAAAAAACACATTAAACTTGAACAATTTTTGGTGGCGCCTGTAATTTAGTACAGGTGGCTTAAAGCATAAATTTTTATAATTTAAACCTGTACTTTTTCGTTACAGGTTTTTTAGTTATAAGGATTTAAAAATGCAAACAAGTTTAATAAATACGCTCTCAGCGCCGCTCAGGTCGATTTCAAAATTCATTATTCAGCAAGAAAAAGCAACAGGGCTTTCAACCTCGCGCTTTATTCAAGATACCGCCACAAATTATGTCCCCAAAGCCGCATTTGCGCGCAGCAAGGCAGATTTAGCCGAAAATACGTTTCTGGAATTTTCCGAAAGCGCTCTTGTGTATTTTGTGCCGTCATTGATAGGAGAGCATATTTCGCGGAAAATATTTTCGAAAAATTTATCAAAAGAAGCCAAAACACTTGTTTCAAAGCCTGCGGTTGAAATATTGAAAAATGCGGATAATTTGGGCAAAAAAGTTATGCCGATAAAGGCGGCAATTGCCCTGAGCGCTCTTGCAGTTCCGCTTACAGAATTCACCCTTAATTATTTTAAAAATTTATTGACCTTAAAAGCCTTTAAACAGGGGGATTTTAACAACATCGCAAACCTGAAGAAAAATAAATTGGAAGATGAAAAACACCAAAAACATGTTGAAAAAAGTGCCAAAAAGAACATTAAAAGGGCAGTCGCCGCATTTGCAATGAGTTTGGGGCTTGCAGCGCTAATTGCCAAAAAAGGCACGTCTTCAAAAACTCTGCAAAATATTTCTGAATTTATATTGGCGCCCGGCACAAAGCTTTTTAAAAATTGTGAAAAGAAAAAAAATTTCATAAACAAATATTTTAGCCTGGATTTTGCGCAAGAAAACGGCAAACTCGCTTTAAGCAAGGGGCAGTTGACATCCTGCGTTTTGGTGGGCGGTTTAGGGTATTTTGGCGCTGCAAAAGACAGAGGCAGGCAAAATTTCCTTGAAACGCTTTTTCGCTTTCCCCTTGTAGGATTTTACGTAATAACAGGCAGCGAATTGTTTGAAAAGGGCTTTAAGGGAATTTTAAGAAAAAACAACAAGTGCAAAGACATTATAGATAAAAACCTCCAAACGCCTAAATTCACGGAATTAGAAGGAATTGCAAAAAATTTGGCAGGCAAAAGGGGCACGGATGCTGCCAAAGAATTTAAAAGGCTGGCAAAAGAAAAATCTGTTATTACAATGGTGCCTTACCTTTTCAGCATTCTTGTAATGGGTTTTTTCGTTGCGGGCGTTTCAAACCTTTTTACAAAATACCGCTACAAAAAAGATATGGAAAAACAAAACAAGGAATTACGGGGGTAAATCCTTTATAATCAATACTTTCCTATTAAATATTCTTCCAAAGATTTTTCCCACTTTGGAAGCGGAATTGAATTATCCATAACGCAAAATTTGGGACGCTTTGCGGGGCGCGGAAAATCGCTTTTATTAATGGAATTTACCTTTGTGGGGCGATGTTTTAGTTCATATATTTTTTTTGTAAAATTGCTCCAGTTCGTAGAACCTTCAGATGTTATATGATAAGTGCCGTAAGGCTTTTGCTCTTTGATGATTTTAATAATTTCAAGGCTCAAATCTCTTGTCCAGGTGGGAGTTCCTATTTGATCATCAACCACGCTGATTTCACTTGAAAGCGAAGAAAAAGTAAGCATCATATCCACATAATTTTTGCCGCCCCTGCCGTAAAGCCAGCTTGTTCTTACTATGTAATATTTTTTACAGAGTTTTTTAATTTCCTCTTCGCCCATAAGCTTGCTTTGCCCGTAAACGCTTATGGGGTTTGTGGCGTCCGATGTTTTATAGGGCGTGTTTTTCTCGCCGTCAAAAACGCAGTCCGTGCTTATGTATAAAATGGGCACATCCAGCTTTTTGGCCATTTGGGCTAAATTTCTCGTTCCTGCCTGATTCACCGCAAACGCCTGTTTTTTGTTCTTTTCGGCTAAATCTATATTTGTATAGCCCGCAAGATGTATAATAAAATCCAGAGAAATTTTTGACATTATTTCTTTTACAAGCTTTGTGTTGGTAACATCAAAAATTTTGCTGTTTGTTGCCCAAGTTTGCCAGCCTTGCGCCTCAAGCATCGGACAAAGTTCGCTTCCCAAAAGTCCTGTTGCGCCTGTAACCAAAATTCTCATATATTTTTCCTTGGGGTAATCTGATTGTTTAATTGTTTTATATCAGAAAAGTATGATAAAATCAATATATGAAAAAAGTTATTTACATAATTCTTATAATTTGCTGCCTGTTTTTTTTATTAAAAGGCTGCCTTAAGCAGGATAAGGGTTATGACGCCGTTGAAACAGATGATTTTGCGCGACTTGAAATGACACAATATAACCTAAGCGCGCGCTACACGCTTACAAAAGACGGGGTTGATTACCTTGTGTCAACCTCACCTGTGGGAAAATTCGGCGGAGATTTAATAACTTCATCAATCGGTGAAGGCCCGAAAACCTTTAATCCTTACGTTGCAAATGACGCCACCTCTGCCGCTATGGGGGAAATTATGTATGACGGGCTTTTAGCCACAAACCCGTTTAACGGCAATTTAGAACCCAAACTTGCCAAAAGATTTGAAGTTCTGGATGATAAATTAAGCTACATTCTTGAATTAAGACATGGCATAAAATGGTCTGATGGCAGGGAAATTACCGCAGATGATGTTGTCTACACCTATGATACCTTGATTTTTGGCGGGTTTGGAAACACAAGCGTCAGAGATTCTTTATATGTTAACGGTAAGCTGCCGAAAATAGAAAAAATAGATAAATATACCGTAAAATTCACAACCCCTGTGCCTTTTGCGCCTTTTGCAAGAAATTTAACCCTGCCCATAGCGCCAAAACATGTGTTTAAAAAAGCAACGGATAAAGGCAAAAACTATTTTAACAGTTTCCTTGGAACAGTCACAAACCCCAAAGATTTTGTCACAAGCGGGGCTTTTAAATTAAAAGAATACACGCCCGCGCAAAGGGTTGTTTTTGAAAGAAATCCAAATTATTACGTTATAAATAAAAAAGGGGAAAGGCTTCCGTACCTTGACAAATGGATAATTTTAATTGTGGGTGATTTGAACAACGAAGCCATTAAATTTGAAGGCGGCGAAATTGACCTTGTAACCCTTCAGGGTGCTATGGTGTCACGTTACCGCGAAAAAGAGGCCAAAAGCGATTATATACTTTACAACCTTGGTGCTACAACAAGCACAACTTTTGTCGCTGTTAATTTAAACACAAGAAAGAATGAAAAAGGCGAATTTTACGTTGACCCCAAAAAACAGTTGTGGTTCAATGATGTCAACTTCAGAAGTGCAATTGATTACGCCATTGACCGTGACAATCTTGTGTTAAACATATTATACGGGATAGGCCAGCCCCTGTTCAGCGCAGAAAGCCCTTCAAGCCTGTTTTTAAATGAAAAAATCGCAAAAGGCCAACCGCGCGATTTAGATAAAGCTAAAGAACTTCTTAAAAAAAGCGGTTTTGTGCTAAAAGACGGGGTTTTATATGATAAATTCGGCAACCGTGTTGAATTTGAACTTTCAACTAATGCCGGAAACACTCAAAGGGAAGCAACAGGCGTGAGTATTAAGGAAGATTTGGCGCAGCTGGGTATGAAAGTGAATTTTAAACCCATTGATTTCAACACTCTTGTAAACAGGCTTTCAAACGACCCAAATTATGATATGGTTATAATTTCTTTAACCTCAAACCCGTTTGAGCCGCACAGCGGCAACAATGTTTGGCATTCAAGGGGTGTTTTACATCTTTTTAACCAAAGGTTCGAAAAAGACAAAGATGCACCTTTGGCTTTTGAAAAAGAACTTGACGAAATTTATGAAAAAGGCGCAAAAGAGCTGAATTTTGAAAAACGCAAAAAAATATATGACAGATATCAGGAAATTGTGTACGAACAAAAACCTTTGATATTTTTATATTCCCCCATTAACATTGTGGCTGTAAGGAAAAAGCTTTCAAATGTTTACCCTACACAGCTCGGGGGTGCAATTCATAACATTGATGAAATTTATATAAATAAATAGTTGCAAAAAAATGTCTAAAGATATAAAATGTGCAAAAAGGAGGAATTATTATGAACAAAAAAATTTTAACGGTTTTAATTTCAGCGGCAATTCTAATAGGGGCAGGTGCATCTTTTGCTAATGAAAATACCTTTAAGAAACTTGGCACCGATGTTGTTAATGCAAACAAAAAGGTTTTAAAGGATACTGCTAATTCGCAAACACAAGATGCCCTAAAGACAAAGGATAAAGAAATAGCAAAATACACCCAAAAAATTAATGAAAAACAAGCCAAGATTAAAAAAGTTCAACAAAATGCAGAGTTGAGCAGCCAGGAAAAAGCCAAAAAAATTCAAGCCCTAAATCAAGAGATTAAAGAATTAAAAACAGCCATCAAAGAATTACAAAAATAAGAGGTTAAAATGAGCAAAAAAATGTTTTTGGCGAGTATTATATCCGCCGCAATATTTGCAACGGCTTACGCTTTTGCCACAGAAAGCAATGCAGTTGCGCCCGACCAAAGTTTGAAACCAAGTGCCAATTATGCAAAAACAAACACAACATCTGCACAAAGGAAAGAAATAATAATCGATTATAAAAATCAAATTAGAGGATTGCAAAAAGACATGGATACGCTGCGCCTTAATAAGGATGTGAAAAACAGCGAAAGAAATAAAGAACTTAAAGAGTTGGAAAGTCAAATTAAGGCGCTCAGGCTTAAAATCCGTAATTTAGATTAAATCTTAATGACTGTTGTAAGTCAAAACGTTTGTTGTATAATGTTGCTATATTTGAGGAATGAAAAATGAGCAACGTTTTAAGCAGGGAATATTATCCACAAGAATTTGAACAAAGCTGGATGAGGCTTTGGCATCAAAATAAAAATTTTAAGGCGGATGATAGCAGCCAAAAACCCAAATACTACGCGCTTTCAATGTTTCCGTACCCAAGCGGCAAGCTTCATATGGGACATGTAAGAAATTACACAATAACAGACGTTATTGCGCGCTTTAAAAGGATGAACGGCTTTAATGTCCTGCATCCTATGGGGTGGGACAGTTTCGGGCTGCCTGCCGAAAATGCCGCCATTGAAAGAGGTGCCGACCCTGCCATGTGGACGGATGAAAATATTGCCTATATGAAAAAACAGCTTAATATGCTTGGGCTTTCGATTGATTGGGACAGAGAAGCCACCACCTGCAAAGAAGATTATTACAAATGGACGCAGTGGCTTTTTTTGCAGTTTTACAAAAAAGGTTTGGCGTATAAAAAAATGTCGCCCGTAAATTGGTGCGAAAAGTGCGCAACAGTGCTTGCAAACGAGCAGGTTATAGACGGCAAATGCTGGCGTTGTGACAGTATTGTTACAAAGAAAAATTTATCGCAGTGGTTTTTAAAAATTACAGATTACGCCGAAGTTTTGCTTCAAGACCTTGAAAAACTCCCCGGCTGGGGCGATAACGTAAAAACAATGCAGGCAAACTGGATTGGAAAATCCACGGGCGCTATTTTAAAATTCAAAGTTAAAGAAATTGAAGGGCTTGAAATTCCTGTTTTTACAACCCGCCCGGATACTGCATACGGTGTCACTTACCTTGTGGTTGCACCCGAATACCCGGATATTGAAAAATTGACACTTGAGAGCAAAAAAGATGAAGTTGAAAAATACCGCTAAAACGCAAGGACTATGAGCGAAATTGAAAGGCTTTCCACAGAACGCCCAAAAACCGGTGTTTTCTTGGGTACGCACATAGTAAACCCTTTTACAGGGCGCATTTGCCCCATTTATGTTGCCGATTATGCCCTTGTAGATTACGGCACGGGTGCCGTTATGGCAGTTCCCGCCCATGATGAAAGGGATTGGGAGTTTGCAAAAAAATATAGCCTTGATATTGTGCAGGTTATTGAAGGCGGCAAAGAAGGCGAATGCTATACGGGCGCAGGAAAAATGATTAATTCGAGCGCATGCGACGGGCTGGACAATGAAAAAGGCAAAAAGGAAGTGGTAAAAATAGCGCAAAAAGGCGGTTTTGGAGATTTTAAAACACAGTTCCGTTTAAGAGACTGGCTGATTTCGCGCCAAAGGTACTGGGGAGCGCCAATTCCGATTATTTATTGCGCAAAATGTGGTCTACAAGCGGTTAATGAGGAAGATTTGCCTGTAAAACTCCCAAAGGACGTGGATTTTAGCGTGCAGGGAAAATCGCCCATATTAACTTCAAAAACTTTCCAACATACAACATGCCCAAAATGCGGCGGACCGGCAAAACGCGAATGCGACACTATGGACACTTTTATGTGCTCAAGCTGGTATTATATGCGCTATTGCGACGCTAAAAACACGCAAAAGCCTTTCTCCAGGGAACTTGTGAACAAATGGCTTCCCGTTGACCAGTATGTGGGCGGCATTGAGCATGCAATTTTGCACCTTTTATATTCAAGATTTTTTACAAAAGCGCTTCGCGATATGGGCTTGTTGGATTTTGACGAACCCTTCAAAAACCTTCTTACACAAGGCATGGTTTTAAAAGACGGCTCAAAAATGTCTAAATCTAAGGGCAACACGGTTGACCCCGATGAAATATTCGAAAATTACGGCGCAGATACCGCAAGGCTTTTCATAATTTCAGATTCCCCGCCTGCGCGCGATTTTGATTGGTCTGACGCGGGTGTCGAAGGCTGTTACAAGTTCTTAAGCCGCGTTTGGAGGCTTTTTTCAAAATATCAAGATATTATCAATTTTGATTACAAAATTCCCGAAAATATTTCAAAAGAAGACGAAAAACTCATCCGTGAAAGTCACATTTCAATTAAAAAGATAACGCACGACATTGAAAACGAATTCCAGTTTAACACCGTTATTTCAAGGTATCGCGAATTTACCAATGCAATTTATGAATACACAAGGGACGAGAACAAAATTGAACCCAACACTTTATCTTTTGCGCTTTTAACCCTTTTAAGGCTTATGGCGCCTGTTACAGTCTTTATGTGTGAAGAAATTTGGGCAAAATTGGGCGGTTGCGGTTCAATCCATGCGCAAGAATGGCCAAAAGCCGATGACAATCTTATGCAAGCGCCCGATATAACGTTTGTTGTTCAGGTAAACGGCAAAATAAGGGGCAAAATTGACGCTGCAATTGATATTGAAGAAAAAACCCTTACGGATATGGCTTTACAGTGCGAAAAAGTGAAACCTTTTATTGAGAATAAACAAATTGTGAAAACCATTGTGGTGCCTAAAAAATTAGTAAATATTGTGGTTAAATGATAAAAGAATTTGAAAAAATAACAGGCCCAAAGGGTGTTTTGAAAGATAAGGAAGATGTTTACCCTTACGCTTACGATACTTCGCCAAATTCTGATGAGTTAAAACTGCCTCTGTGTGTGGTTTTCCCCAAAAACGTTGAAGAGATATCCGAAATTGCAAAAATGTGCAGCAAAAGGGGTATTTCAATAATTCCGCGCGGGGCGGGCACTTGCCACTGCGGCGGGTGCAGGGTTTTGGACGATAAAAGCATAATTTTGCATTTGTCAAAAATGGATAAAATCCTAAACATCGACAAAGAAAATTTAACAGCACAAGTGCAGCCCAACGTGGTTTTGGGGGATTTTCAAAAGCAGGTTGAAGATATGGGGCTTTTTTTCCCGCCCGACCCTTCAAATTTGGCTGTTTCAACCATCGGGGGCGCCATTGCGCTTAATTCTGGCGGCCCAAGAACCTTTAAATACGGCAACATGAAGGATTATTTAATTAATTTAACGGTTGTTCTTGCAAACGGCGAAATTCTTGAAACCTCATCAGACATTGCAAAAGATGTAACAGGCTACAACTTAACCCAGCTTTTTGCAGGCAGCGAGGGCACTTTGGGGATTATAGCGCAGGCAACTTTAAAGCTTATTCCAAGGCCCGAAAAAAGGTTTTTAACTTTGGCGTATTTTGATACAATTGAAGATAGTGCAATTGCTGTAAACAAAATCATAGAAGCGCTTTTGACGCCATCCGTGATTGATTTGCTTGATAAGAAAACTCTTGAAACAATTGAAAAATTTAACCCCTGCAATCTTTTAACAAATTATGAAGGCACACTTCTTATTGAAACAGACGGAATTGGCGCAGAATTAGAACAGGATTGCATTTTAAAGGTTTTAAAAGAAAAAACGAGCGCAAAAGAAATTGTAAGCGCCAAAACAGAAGCAGAAAACGAAAACATTTGGCGCGCAAGGCGAAGCGCTTTTGGAAGCTGTGCAAAGCTAAAGCCCAACGTGATTACGGAAGATGTGGTTGTGCCAAGAAACAAAATTCCCTTTTTAGTTAAAGGAATACAAGAAATCTGCGCGCGCGAAAACCTTGAGGTGTGCATTATGGGCCATGCGGGCGACGGCAACATACACCCCAATTTTGTGCTTGATTTAGAACAGGAACAAGAAGCCTTCGCACGCGCAAAAGACAAGCTTTTTGCCCTTGCAATTGAGCTTGGCGGCACACTTTCGGGCGAACATGGCATAGGGTGCGAAAAAAAACCTTATTTAACAAGGGCGTTAAGCCCGCTTGCGCTAAAATATATGGGTGAGATTAAAAAACTTTTTGACCCAAATAATATTTTAAATCCGAACAAGGGAATTTAATTCCAGGGGTAATCATCTTTTATCTGCCAGCCGTCTTTTGCAATTACTGCAAGGCAATAATATCCGTTGCTTTCTTTGTTGCAATTATACGGTGTCGATGTATCTAAAATGCTTGCCCTTGGCTGCCCTACCCTGTCAATAAGGAATTTGCCGCTGATGGCGGAAGGCGGGGTTGTTTTTAATAAGTAAACAAGAACAAATATATCTTTACCCCAAATATTTGGTTTTTTAGAACCGTTTATATCAAAAAATATTTGAACTATATCTGTCCAATTGGTACTACTTCCCGTTGACAGTACAGCAGATACAACAGTGCCGTCATTAAGCGCAAAAGTGTAGCGTGCCGCATTATTAAAAGCATATCCGTTCCCGCCGTTTAAGGTTTTAGCTGAATAGTTGCATATTTTATTTGTTGAAAAACCACACTTTGTTGAAACTTTTAGATAAGGAAGCATATATGTTTCCATAAATTTTTGGGTGTTTTCTTTTGAATTATCCAATCCGTAATCCCAGCCTGCAATTGGCCCGTTATCCGCTATTGCAAGGTTTGTGGTGTTAGAAAGAGCCGAATAAACCTTTTTTATTCTCACAATTGTTTGCTGTTTTTGATAGTTGCGCACAACCGTGGGAATTGTGAGTGCTGCAATAACGCCAATTATGGCTAAAGTTATCAAAACTTCGGCGAGCGTAAAGGCTCTT
>CAZYYK010000035.1:0-11038 GCA_964651135.1 uncultured Gammaproteobacteria bacterium
GCTCTGATAGCTTAGCCTTCACGCTGGCGGAAGTTTTGATTACTCTTGCAATAATAGGCGTTGTGGCGGCATTAACGATTCCCGCTGTTGTAAAGAATTATCAAAAAACCCAAGTTATAACAAAAGTTAAAAAGGCCTATTCTGTTTTTAACCAGGCATATAATCAATCACAAGCACAAAACGGAATGTATCAAACCTGGGACAGCCCCTCGGATTTTACCCAAGCAATAGAGTATTTTGAAAAATACTGGAAGCCTTATTTTAAAGTGCAAAAGATATGTCAAAGTTACAGTGATTGCGGATATAAACAAATAAACCCCTGGAAAGCGCCTAACGGGGAATACACGGGAACTAATGTTGTTTCTCTTGCAGCTCGTACAACGTTTATCACAACAGACGGAATACTTTTTATAATTTACAACAGCAATCTTATTCGCTTTGACATTAACAATTCTAACGGACCAAATCAATTCGGGAAAGATGTTTTTGTGCTTAGAGCGACCGACAAAGGCATTTTGCCCGATTGTTATAATTATACAAAAAGTAACATAGATCAAGGTTGTTTGAACCATGGAGGATGTTGTGCTGCAAAAATTATGAAAGACGGCTGGCAGATTGCAGACGATTACCCCTGGTGAACTTTTGTAATATTGCGTTTTGTTTTTTTATGTTAAAATAATCCTAACAGTAATAGGATTGGATTTATGACAAACACACAAACAAAAGGTAAAATTACGCAGATTATAGGGCCCGTTATTGACGTTCAGTTTTCTGAAGGCCAATTGCCCGAAATTTATGATGCCGTTGAAATTTATAACGATGAGGGCACAAAAACAACAGCCGAAGTGCAGCAGCTTTTAGGCGAAAACACTGTGCGCGCGGTTGCAATGTCATCAACAGACGGTCTAAAGCGCGGTATGGACGTTATAAACACGCTCGAACCCATTAAAATGCCTGTTGGCAAGGGTGTTTTGGGGCGGATTTTAAATGTTTTGGGCGAGCCCGTGGACGAAATGGGCGAAGTTCACGCCGATGACTATTTCCCGATTCACAGAGAATCGCCGAAATTAACCGAACAAAACACGCAAATTGAAATTTTAGAAACAGGAATTAAGGTAATTGACCTTTTAATGCCTTATCAAAAAGGCGGCAAAGTGGGGCTTTTTGGCGGTGCGGGCGTTGGCAAAACCGTATTAATTCAAGAATTAATTAACAACATTGCAATGGCGCACAGCGGCGTAAGCGTTTTTGGCGGTGTTGGCGAAAGAACCCGCGAAGGCAACGATTTATACAACGAATTTAAAGAATCGGGCGTTTTAGATAAAGTGGCACTTGTTTACGGGCAAATGAACGAACCGCCCGGGGCGCGTATGAGAGTAGGGCTTTCAACTTTAACGTGCGCAGAATATTTTAGAGATGTTGCAAAACAAGACGTACTTTTATTTATTGATAATATTTTCCGCTTTACCCAGGCGGGAAGCGAAGTTTCAGCCCTTTTGGGGCGCATGCCCTCTGCCGTTGGCTATCAGCCAACCTTAGCGCAGGAAATGGGCGAATTGCAAGAGCGTATTACATCCACCAGAGACGGCTCAATTACATCTGTTCAGGCAATTTATGTTCCGGCAGACGACCTGACAGACCCTGCCCCTGCCACAACTTTTGCGCATTTGGATGCTTCAACCGTTTTAAGCCGTCAGATTGCGTCTTTGGGCATTTATCCGGCATGCGATCCGCTTGAAAGTTCATCGCGTGCGCTTGACCCTAACATTATAGGCGAAGAACACTACAACGTTGCAAAACAGGTTCTTGAAACCCTGCAAAAATATAAGGATTTGCAGGATATTATTGCAATTTTGGGCATGGATGAATTATCAGAAGAAGACAAATTAACCGTAAATCGGGCGCGCAAAATTCAGAAGTTTTTATCCCAGCCTTTTTCCGTTGCAGAGCAGTTTTTGGGCAAAAAAGGCGTTTATGTGAAGCTTGAAGATTCCATAAGAAGTTTTAAAGAAATTTTACAAGGCAAACACGACGATGTGCCCGAACAAGCCTTTTATATGACAGGCACAATTGAAGATGTGCTTGAAGCGGCCAAAACAATTAAGGGCGAATAATGACACAGGGGGCGGATAAAATTAAGGTTAAAATTATAACGCACCAGAAAATTGTGCTTGAAAGTGAAGCGGATGCCCTGTACACGCAGGGGGCTGAAGGGCGCTTTGGCATTTTGCCGCACCATATCCCCATTACAAGCGCTTTAGATATCGGCGTTACAAAAGTTGTTGAAGGGGAAAAAACCACTTATTTAACAACCATGGGCGGGGTTTTGCAGTTTATAAACAACGAACTTACAATTTTAACAGATACAGCGGAATTTGGTTCAGATATTGACATTGCGCGCGCAAAAGAAGCAAAAGAGCGTGCGGAGGCAAGAATAAAAGCAACAGGAAAAAACCACGATGTTATGCTTGCGCAAATAGCGCTTGCAAGGGCTATTGCAAGAATAAGAGCATATAAGGGCGACGGTTAGCGGCTTTTGCGCGCTTTTTATTTTAAAGCCGTTTGTTTTCTTAATTTTAAAATATTGTTTCGAACTTCAATGTCACTGGGGTTTGTTATGTAGGCATAACCGTAAAAATCAAGTGCCATATCATCCGCGCCGAATTCTTCAAAAATTTTTGCTATGTTAAAATAGGCATCCGTGCAAAACGGGTTAATTTTAAGTGCCTCAAGGTAGGCCAGAACGGCATTTTTA
The DNA here is from genome assembly GCA_964651135.1 of uncultured Gammaproteobacteria bacterium. Lineage (GTDB taxonomy): Bacteria > Cyanobacteriota > Vampirovibrionia > Gastranaerophilales > Gastranaerophilaceae > CAYYBA01. The sequence continues at coordinate 2,756 of CAZYYK010000035.1, forward strand.
TATTCGCCCAAAACCCTGTAAATATCCCCTTTAAGAAAGTGTGCAAGCGCATAATTTTTGTCAAACGATATGGCTTTATCTAAATTATCCAGCGCGCGCGCATAATCTTCTTTGTTTTTTAAATACATTGAATAAGCATAAAGATATTCGGGGCGGTTTTTGTTGTTTTCAATTGTCTGCGCCCACATTATTTCCTGTTTGTCTTCGGGCAGGTCTGAAAAAGCAACCTCATAAATGTTTTTGGAGTTTTCCAAATTGTGATTAAGCGGCGCTAAACTCTTTTTTTTGCTGATTTTATAGGTTTCATTGACGCTTAACATATCAAGGGGGCGGTAATTTGTCCAATAAAACATGTTTATGTAATTTTCTTTAATTTCGGACAAATTAATTTTGGGCAGCAAATTTACTTTGGCTTCATCAAATTTTTCAAAGCTGACGCCTGCATTAATTGCGGCTTTGGCGCCTTGCAGTGCAAATAAAAACGTAAAAAGCGTTATTAAAAACTTTTTCCTCAATTTTACCCCGTTTTATCGGGTTTTAGCTGAGAGTTTTACCTTAAACAACTTTTCGAAAAACTTCTTCTTTTTTGCAAAAACCTCATTAAACCCAACGTTAAGTATTATATTGGAATTTACGTTTATAGTCAAAGCCCTGAACAAATTATCATACGTTAAGTGGATATCTTCGCAAAAAGAACAATGCCCCCAGTCAAGCGCGTCTGCAACCCTTACCATGGAAGAAAAAATCCTGGCTGTTTTTTGCGCGTCTTTATCAAGTTTTTTAAATATTTTTTGCTTGCCGCTTTTTGGTATTTTGCCCCTGTGAAACCTTACAATATTTGCAACAATAAGGTTTTGTGTATCATTAAGCCCGTCAATTTTGTTTTCCAAAATAATTTTGGCACCGGTTTTATTGTGCGGCTTATGCCTTTTTGAAAAAGTGCCGATATCATGCAATTGTGCCCCTAAAAGCAGAAGGTCAACATTTTTTTCTAAAAGCTCCTTATCCTTTTTACCGAAAAAGTTAAGACGCACAAGTTCCCTGTAAAACCTTTCTGTCAGGTCTTTAACATGGGTTGAATGTTCTTTTAAATCTTTGAATGACCCTTTGCTTGCAGTAGTGCAGCAATTTTCAAAGTAATCTTCAATTTTCATTATTTCCTCCTTGCAAGAATTTTTGAAATTTTTTCTGTAAAGAAGTTTTGGTTAAATTTATCTTTTTGAATATATTCTTCAACAAGCAAGCCGTCGAATTTTTCTTTAACTTCTTTGATTTTAAAAGATGTTAACACAATAATGGGAATTTGTGCAGTCTCTTTATTTTTTTGCAGCATTTCAACAAATTTTACACCATCCGTATCGGGCATATCGTAGTCGGTTACAATTAAATTTACGCTCTCTTCTTTTAATAAATCAAAAGCCTCTGCGGGGCTTGAGAGCGTTTTTACCCGGTAGCCGTAGGCTTTTAGTATATTTTTTTGCAAAGCCCTTGTGGTGAGTGAATCGTCCACCACAAGAATTTTGAACGCGTTATTTTTTTCTATTTCAATTGTTTTGTTTGAAGTTACTATATTTACAGGGGTTTTTTGAGGCAAAACAGTGTTTATAATGTCTGCAACGTTTAAAATCAAACAGGTTTCGCCGCTTGCAATTGTGGTAATGCCCGAAATATTTTTAACTTTAAAAAGCGGAAGCGAAAGCTTTTTTTGCAAAATTTCTTCATCGCCTATCAATTTATCAATAATAACACCAACAATTTCTTCTTCATGCTGTAAAATCATAACGGTGTATTTGTTTGTGTATCTTATTAAATTGTCCATTTCCAAAATTTGTGAAAGGGTGAAAATGGGAGTAACTTTTTCCCGGTAAATAAAGTAATTTTTGTTGTCTTTAACAAAAATATCCTTGGGTTCAATTCTTGCAACGGTTTTAATAAAAGATGTGCCTATGGCAAAAAGCTGTTCTTGTTCTGACACAATAAAAGCGCTTATTGTTGCCATTGCAACCGGCAGCTCTATTCTTATCAAAGTGCCTTTTTGAAATTCCGAATAAACGTTTATTTTGCCGTTCAGCTGATTTATTTTGTTGCGCACAATATCAAGCCCAAGGCCGCGGCCTGAAATTTCCGTTACATTTTCTTCCGTTGAAAAACCGGGATAAAAAATTAAGCCCACAATTTGTTCATTTGAAAAGCTGTCGGCTTCTTGTTCGTTTAAAAGCCCTTTTTCAAGCGCTATTGCCTTAACTTTTTCAATGTCAACGCCCCTGCCGTCATCTTTTATATCAATAATAATCTTGTTTTCATGGTGTTTGGCACTTATGGTAATTCTGCCCTGCGGCGTTTTGCCTGCTTCTTCGCGCTCCTGCACGGTTTCAATTCCGTGGTCTATTGAATTTCTTATAATGTGCATTAAAGGGATTTTTATTTCTTCAATAATTTTTTTATCGGCGCTTACTTCGCTTCCTTCAATTTTAAAATCAATTTCTTTGCCTTTTTCTTTTGCAATGTTGTGCACCATCCGCGGGAAAAGGTGGAAAATTGTGGCAAGCGGCAAAACGCGCAGTTTTTTAATCATACTTTCAAATTCGTTTGTAACGGCGTTTAGTTTTGAGTCGTTTTCTTGAAGCTGCTTATACAAAAAATTTGTTTCTTCAATCATTTTTACAAACCTTTCGGTATGTGAATTATAAAGCGACATAAGCTGCTTGTTATAAGCAACAACGCTTTGCACATCCAAATGAATGTCAGGGCCTGTCAGATATTTTTTATCGTAATATTTGATGTAATAGCCTATTTTGTGCCAATTTTTATACCATTCATCAAGGTCATTTTGAAACTTTTTTGCAAGGTTCAACTGCTGAAGGTTTTTAATTCTTGTGGTAATTAAATCACCTATTTGATTAACAAGCAAATCCAGTTTTGAAGAATCCACCCTTAGTGTTTTAATAACGGAAGAATCAAAACTGTTTATCCAATCTTGCGCGGAGAAAGTTTTAACGGTTTTGTTCTGTTCACCCTCAAATCTTCTTTGCGAAACAACACCTAAATTGCTTGTCAGCATCTGTTCTATAATTAAAGTTCTTTGAGATAAAATTTCATAATCCTGTACGTTCAAATCCGCATTTTGGAAAATATAGAGGCTATCTTCAATTATCCTATAAATTGCATCCAGAATATTTTCGTCAAACACTTTATCCTGTGCCTGGCTGCCCTTTACCATTTTTAAAATGGTTTTGTATGTTTTTTTAAGTTCGGGATTATCAATTTTATTTATGATTTTTCTGATATTTTCTTCTAAATCGGGCATGTTATCTTTATTTTCTTTTAAAGATAACGCCAAATCCCCCGTTTGTTTAATTAAATTTGCCAAATCCGTGTCAATATCAGCGCTTATTTTTTGGATTTCAATTTTTTGTTCTTCTTCCCTATCTGTTTTATCAAACAAACTTATTTGATTTAAGGCTATGTCACGGTAGTTTTTTGTTTTAATGTTCTGATTGACACACAAAGAAATAAATTCTTGCAGCAAATTTTCAATTTTTAAGTCAATTTCGCTGAATTCAACATTTGTGTTATCCGCCACAAAACAATCTATAATTTCCACAATGTCTTGAATTGCTTTTGTGATCTGTTCAAAACTTGTTTTTTTAAAAGTTTCAAACATACCGTAAAGCCTGTTTTTTATTTCATCCGCATACTGGGGGTCTTTATCCGCGTGGTATTTTGATGAAATAAGCAAAATTTCCGTAATCAGGGCTTCGATTTCGCTGAATTTTGAAAGAATTATTTTTTTATCTTCGTCAGGCTCTTCAAAATTGCCCTCAACATATGCATTTTCAAGCTCATTTCTTCTTGCAATTTTTTCCAAACTTGCAATATAAATTTCAATTTCATCCGTGCAGTATTCTTTTTTATTGGCAACGGTTTTATCAATAAGGTTTGAAATATAATCTAAAGCACTTGAAATTGTATCTGTTATTTCAGGCGTTGCCGCGATTTTATTTTCTTTTATTGCCCACACAACGTCTTCAATTTTATGCGCAACGTTTTGGATATTTAAAAACCCCATCATCCTTGCAGAACCCTTGAGGCTGTGCGCTTCGCGGAAAAGTTTCAGGGGGTATTCGCTGTTTTTTACGTCTTTTTTAAGCGCAGTCAAACTTTCGTCCATCGATTGCAAAATCTCTGAACTTTCCTGCTGATAAATATTTAAAACTTCTTCAGATTCATTTTCAAAAAAATCTGTCAAAACAGCCTCTAATCTTCTTTAACAAAAGTCCTGTAAGTTTTTGTCAAATTGTTTAAACCTTCCACATGCTTGTAATTTTCTTCCGTAATTTTATGATTTTCTTCAAGCATTAAATTAAGTTCGTTTGCAAAACCGTCGACACTTTGTGTGTCGTGCTCTATTTTTTTCCACGAATCCATAACATCTTGAACGCCTTTGGTAATTTCATTCATTGAATTAATTAAGCGTTCAATATTTTCGCCGATGTTATTTGCCAAATTTATGCCGGATTCTATTTCTTTTGTGCCTTCTTCGGTTGCCATAACAGTGGAATTTGTTGTTTGCTGTATATCGGAAATCAGGGCAGAAATTTTTGCCGTTGCCTGTTTTGATTCATCTGCAAGTTTTCTAATTTCACCCGCAACCACGGCAAAGCCCTTGCCGTGTTCGCCCGCCCTTGCGGCTTCAACCGCGGCATTTAGCGCAAGAAGGTTTGTTTGTTCTGCTATATCTTCAACAACGCCGATTGTGGATGAAATTGACTGGATAAAATCAGACAATTCCAAAATTAATTCCGCAATTGTTTGAATTTTGTGTCTTAATGTAAACATTTTTTCAATATTTGCTTTAACCGCAACATTTTCCGTGTTGGAAAATTCTAAAGATTCAATGCTTTTGTTGTGCGTGTTTGCAACAACTTCATTTTTTGACTTGATAAATTCCTGTGAATGCCTGATAACATTTCGCATATTCATTACTTTTAAAACAGAAGAATTTATATTATCTTTTTGATTATCCACAACAACCTCAATTCTTCTGGTGCCGTCTGTTGTTTCATCCGAAATTTCATCAAAAGTTCTTTGCAGCGCGTTTTTAAAATATCTTCTGCTTCCTTCCATTATTACAACAATTGCAACAAACAAAAGCGTTAAAGTTATAATCATAACAATGTGGGACACCGTAACGTATTCTATTATGAAGTACAATGCCACATAAGAAACAAAAATAGCTATAAAATCTATTAACTGTTTTTTTTGAAGAGTTTTGTGAACAGCATTTTTATCATTTAAATTTTTTAACATATTTCCTCATTTCTAAAAATAATGTATAATAAACTATTAAGTATTATTATATAAAACTTTTTAAAGAAAAGCAAAAAAAATAGCAATAATGGATGAGTTAAAATGAATCAGTTAACAATCAGCGAAAATGAGAAAACTTACGTGTTTTTTGAAATAAACGGTTCAAAATACATGGTAGACGCGCAAAGCGTTGCGGAAATAATAAAACTGCCCTATATCGAATACCGCCAAAAACTGCCCAAACACGTTTGCGGGCTTTTGGAATATCAATCTTCAATGATAAACATAGTTGATTTAAGAAATGTTTTAAACCTTGAAATTGTGCCTTACAGCGTGGATGATCAGATTTTAATATTGAATTTGGAAAATTTAATTGCGGGCGTTGTTGTTAATAAAGTAAATGACATTAAAAAAATCGACCAAAAATTCTTGCGAAAAACGCCCTGGGAAAACGAAGAAGGAATAATACAAAGCGTTTACACGGCGCAAGACATTGAAAACATTATGCTTATTGATACAAAAAATCTTTTGAATATTCTGCAAAATTCGTTTGAAAATTTTGAAACCTCGGATTTTGCACCCAACCTTCTGCCGCAGGATGAAGCCTCAAAGCTTGTTTTAATGCAAAGAGGCATGGAATTAAAAAATAAAAACAATGCCGCAAATTACACGGTTTTAAACAATTTAAGCCAGTATATTACATTTAAAATTGATAATATCACATATTGCATGCAAAACAGCTACGTTAAAAGTTTTTATAAATTAAGCGACTCTAAAATAACAAAAGTGCCCTGCACGCCCGGTTTTATTGCAGGCTTGCTGAATGTTAAAGGTTTTTGCGTTTGTGTTATAGATTTAAAAAACTATTTAAACAGAGGCAAAACGCAGATAAACGAAAAATCCACGGTGATTATTCTTGAAGCCGGGGAATTTCAACTGGGCATTTTGACAGATGAAATAGGGCAAAATTTGAGCATTGAGCCGCGATTTTTGGAAGAAAACAAGGAAAAAACAGAAATTACGGATTATGTTAAAAATAATCAGGTTTTTTGCGTTGTGGATATTCCCCAAATTTTAAACAATGAAAAAATTTATATACGGTAATTTTTGCACCCCCAAAGCGCGCAGGGCAAATAAAAACAGGCTTTTTGGGCCTGTTCAATTCGAGTTTTTCAACTCTTCCCCTTATCTAGAATGCAAATTTTAAGCTCTTTTTTGTAAAACCTCGCTTGTTTCAGTTTTTGTTTTTTGGATATCCTTAAGTTTTAAATGTCTTACTTTTGAATAAGGGTTTGACATACTGCCCTGGCTTTTCAACCCTAAAAGGCTTGTTTCATAAACAATTTGAGGTTGAAAATCAAACATTTTGGCGTCATCTTCCATTTTAATTTTTGTGGGAAGATTTCTGATTGCAAAAAGTGACCCTATTATTAACATTGAACAAAGAAGCAAAACGGAATTGGCAGAAACTTTGTTATAAGCTGAAGAAAGCGCATATTGCAGGTTTTGGGCTCTGTCTTGTCCTTCAATTGTAACATTTTGAGCCCGGAAGAACAATTTCGCGTCTTTTGCGCCTTTCGCGTTTAAATAAATCCTCACCTTGTCTTTTGAAATTTGTTGAATTACAACACTGTTGATATTTTTCACATCTTTATAAATTGTTTTAACGCCATTGGCAAAAATTGCATTTTTAATTTCAAAATATACAACATCGTTCGATTTAACCTTTTTATTGTATTTTGGCACTTTATCGGTATTTAAAGTAACCCTATAACTGTCATCCTGGGGCGATAAAGTAACGGAATTAAGCTCAATTCCCGCAGCGCATACTCTTGCGGCACCAAAAAATATAAATAAAATCAATACTGTTTTGAAAATGTTTTTTATCACTTGTTTTATATAACTCCCCTTGTTTACATGATAAAGTATAAACTTTTTATTTTCCAATAACATCAATCTCAAGTTGGGGGGCGATATTGATCTTAAGATCTAATTTATGCCTAATTTTGCTTATTGTATAAGGAAATTTTTAATATTTTTTACACTTATTGCACTTTTGAATTTTTTTTGGTATAATTGTGTATACTTTATTAAATTATGTAACTAAAAACCGAATTTTGGGGCAAACATTTTAATTCATAGGTTTTTAAGCTGAAGTAAAGGAAATCACGTGATAAAACTTAACAACAACCAAAAACGACGTACACGAATTAACGATCAAGTTCAACGTTTGATGAACTTGATATGGGGCTTGTGATACTTAAATTCGTGTAAAGGACGGTAATTAAAATGGCAATTAACAGCATAACAACAAAAATAATCTCGCAATTAGGCAACAACACAGACTCGCTGCTTCCGATTTTCGCAAAAGATACGGCAACATCAACTGCAACAACCATAGTTTACTCTAAAAAAGGCGGCCAGCATGATGGAAAAGAAAAGGCAATAGAAGAATTTGGCACAGAAGCAATTTGGCTTGGCGGCATTCCGCTTTTAAAAAAAGTAATTGATAAAACCGCCTATAAATTTGCAAACATAAGCCCTGATTTTGATATAAGAAAATTAAACCCAAAAAACGCTGATAACATTGAATATGCGATGTCAAAGGCAGGCAAGGGTTCTTCTCAATATAAAGTTTTAGAAAATATATTCAAAAACCAAAAACTTACGAAGGGGCTTTTTATAGGCAAATTTGCCCTGGCAACAGCCGCAACCATGGCGGCTTTGGGCGCTTTAATACACTTTAAGCAAAAAACAACCGAAGAAGAAATTAAGAAAAGAATTCTTGAAGAACAAAAGACACCCGCTTTTGGCGCGCAAACAAAAGCCCAAAACCCTTCCCAAAACCCTTCCTTTAAAGGTGCAGGGTCGTTTTTGGCAGGCTTTATGTATAACCCCGTTATGAATATGTCAATTTTAGATGCAGGCATTACGACAAAAAGGCTGACACAGGGCAGAAAGGGCGAAAGGGGC
>CAZYYK010000035.1:11048-15164 GCA_964651135.1 uncultured Gammaproteobacteria bacterium
ATTAAGCGCCATTGCTTTTTATTATGTTCTTGCAAAACCCGTGCAAACGCTTCTTGAAAAGGCCTCGGAAAAACTGTTTAAAAAGCCCATAAGCCTTGATTTTAAGGTTTTGGCAAGCGACGAATTTAAAGCTGCAATCAAAGACGGAAGCCTACAAAAAGGCATTGACGCATTTAAGGCCTCAACCCCCGATGATAAAGCCGTGCTTGATTTTGTTTGGGATAATGCCGATAATGCCGCCGTTAAAATGCTTAAAAAATCGGGCGATGTGCCCACAATTAAGAAAATTGTCGGCAAAATTTTAGGTTTTATTCCTAAAAAAGAGGCAACAGAAGAAATCAACGCTTTAAAATTTATGGATGCAAAGGGCATTAAAGGTGCTGTCGAAAACCTTCAAACTACCTTAAAATCCGCCAAAATAGATAATCTTGATAAATATTTAAAACAAACGCGCGCACTTAAAGCAGGTTCAATATTTGTAAATATTTTAATTGCCGCAGCTTTTTTGGGCGTAATACAGCCGCTTCTTGCAATTAAAAGCAGGCAGGTTAAAAACGGCAACGGAGACAAAACAAACCCCGCAATCAGGGAAGTTGAAAACAAAATTAAACATGACCTGCAATATAAAGAGTCGAACAAATAAGGCTAAGCCTTCTGTTGTGTTGCCTGAAATTATGCTTTGTACTATAATAAATGTATAAAGTAAAAGTTGGAGAGGCAAAATGCAGGAAAAACTTAACACATCGGGTTTTGGCAAAAACGATATCAGAGGACTTTACGGAGATGAAATTAACGCCCAATTATTTTTTTACACGGCAAAAGGCTACGCAAAATGGGTAAAAGAGCAGTTTGCAAATGCCAATATCGTTAAAGATTATAATGAAATGTGTTTTTGCGTTTGTATGGACGCGCGCCTTCATTCTGCCGAGCTTAAAAAAGCTCTTATACAAGGGCTTTGTTCAATTGGCGCAAACGTTATAGATTTGGGGCTTGCACCCACGCCTTTAGGCTATTTCAGCGAATTTGCACAAATTGACCTGCCTGTTTTGGAAAACAGAAAAGTAAACGGAGCCTTGATTATAACCGCATCCCACAATCCCAGCGCTTATAACGGCCTTAAAATGACTTTTAACAGAGTTTGTTTATCCGAAGACGATATCAAAGAGGTTAAAAATTATACAGTAGAAGCCTTTGAAAACCGCACAGAGCAAGGATATCGCCAGTTGATATCGGGGAGCGTCAGTGAATACAACATAATTCCCAATTACATCGAAAAAATTTCAAACAATTTTGATAAAGTGGGCACGGGAATTAAAATTGTTGTGGATAGCGCAAATGCCACGGCAGGCGTTGTTGCGCCCGAATTATACCGAAATTTGGGGTGCGAGGTTGTGGAGCTTTTTTCAAAGCCCGACGGCAATTTCCCCAATCATCACCCGAACCCCAGCGAAGAAAGCACCTTAGACACCATTAAAGAAACGGTAATTAAGGAAAAAGCGGATTTTGGCATTGCCTTTGACGGAGATTCAGACAGGCTTGGCGTTATAGATTCAAAAGGCAGAAAAATTGCGGGCGATATGCTTTTGCTTATTTACGCCATTGATTTAATAGAATCGCTGAAACTAAGGGGTGAAAAACCCGTTGTGGTAAGCGAAGTGAAGTGCTCACAGGTGCTTTTTGATACAATTAACGCCCTTGGCGGCGAGGCTGTGATGTATAAAACAGGCCACTCTTACATAAAAGCCAAAATGAAAGAATTAGGTGCACTTTTGGCGGGTGAGATGAGCGGGCATCTTTTCTTTAAAGACCGCTACTACGGCTTTGATGACGCACTTTATGCGGGCTGCCGTCTTTTAGAAATTGTTGCAAAATATAAGAAAAATGACCCGAATTTTAAAATTGAAGACTTGCTTGAACCTTATAAATCGCTTTATTTTGGCTCAGAAGAGCGTATGCACTGCCCGAACGAGCTAAAAAAGCCTGTTTTAAAGCGTTTTGAAGATATGGTATCAGACCAGATGTTTAATTCAAAAATTGTTGAAATTATAAAAATTGACGGGCTTCGCATAATTTTTGAAGACGGCTTTGCGCTAATTCGCCAAAGCAACACAGAGCCCGTGTTTACAATGGGTTTTGAGGCTAAAACGCCCGAAAAATGCAAATTTTACCATAAAACCATGGCAGATGAAGTGAACAAATTAATTACGGCAATTAAGGTAAAAGCCTGACAAGAGCGCAAAAACCGCCCTTAAATCAGCTTCCCGCCGTGTAAAAAAGAAAACCGATTAAAAGGTCTGCCACAAGCAGGTAAACCGTGCATAATATTGCAGCTTTTGTGGTGCTTTCGCCCACGTTTTTAGCGCCGCCCTGCGTGTTATAACCAACAGTGGAGCATACATCCGCAATTATTGCGCCAAAAACGCCCGCCTTTAGAAGGCTTACATAAATATCTTTGGTGTTAAGCATTTGCCATACAGAATTTATATAGCGGTTCGGGTGCAGCCCCACCGAAAAATAAGATACAATCATACCGCCCACAACGCCTACAAATTCTGCCAGAATAATAACAAAAATGCAGGTGATAACAGCAGCCAAAATTCTTGGTGCAAAATAATATCCCACAGGATTTACTTTTAAAACGTCCATAGCATCCACTTGCGATGTTACCTTCATATTTGCCATTTCAGCGGTAATTGCCGTTCCCGCCCGCGCGCCTACTGCAAGTGCCGCAAAGCCCGGGGCAATTTCCCTTATAAGCGCAACAGCCAAAAACCCGCCTATGTAGCTTTCAGCGCCCGACATTAAAAACTGGTTTGAAACCTGCAAAGCTATAACGGATGACGCTATAAAGACAATGGAAAGTGCTATCGGCAGGGAATCAAACCCGATACTTGCCGCCTGATAAATTACATTTTGAAATGTCACCATGCCGGAAAACATATATTTCACGGCGGTTATGAAGTTTTGAACACATTGTCCCAAAAATTTAATCATAAAAATTTTCTATTAATAAATCGGCGTACACCATTTTTTGTATTTTTCAACTTTGCCCTTAACAATATCAAAGTAAAGTTTTTGAATATCTTTAACTTTTTGGTTGATTTCACCGTTTTTCCCTAAGGGACGGTGGTCAATTTTTGCAATCGGCGCAATTTGAGCGCCCGTGCCGCAATAAAAAGCGCCGTCTGCAATATACAGTTCGGTTCTGTTTATTTCACGTTCTGCAACCTCTAAGCCCAATTCTTTTGCAATTTCTAAAACGGTATTTCTTGTAACGCCAACCAAAATGTTGCTTGTGGTGGGTGTTGTTACAAGCGTGTTGCCTTCAAGCAAAAACAGGTTCATGGCACTTCCTTCAGACACTTTTCCGTTGCCGGAAAGCACAATAGCATCATCAAAGCCCGATAATTTTGCTTCCGTTATAATCAAAGCCGTGTTTGCATAAGCGCCTGAAATTTTTGCCCTTGGCGGGATTGCGTTATCTTCAACCCTTTGCCAGTTAGATGTACAAACATTTAAGCCTTTTGCCGTGTCCACATAATCGCCCAGCGTAATTGTGAAAATAAGAACGCTGTCGGGATTATCCAAAAGCCCGGGGCCGATTTTTTGCGCGCTTTTGTAAACTTCGGGGCGCACGTAGGCGTCTTGACGATAATTATTTTTCTTTAACAGATTTTTTGTAATTTCTATGTATTCTTCAACCGTATATTTAGGGTCCATAAACATTATTTTTGCGCTGTTTGCCATACGCTCAAAGTGTTCTTTCATTCTGAAAACGTACATTTGGTCTTCTTCTTTGTTGTAATACGCTCTGATACCTTCAAAAACGGATGTGCCGTACAAAAAAGCGTGCGTACGCACGGGGATTTTAGCATCAGCCGCCAAAACATACTCACCGTCCATGAAATAATACTCGTCCATTTTATGCCTCTTTCTTTTTACCGTTAATTTAATTATTGCAAAAGTAAGGCAAATATGCAAGGATTTAATGAAGGCGAAGATTTTTTATACTATACGCTATGGAGTTTAACCCCTTTACCGTTGCAAGTTATACAAAACCCTGTCATGCTGAACTTGCACCTGCTTGTTGGCGAGCTTGCGAGCCTTACAAGGCTG
>CAZYYK010000036.1:0-14995 GCA_964651135.1 uncultured Gammaproteobacteria bacterium
CCGCAAAAATCTGGGGTCCGCTGTAAAATAATACAATTGTTCCATCACGCAAAACCCAAGCTTCTCTTGTGTTTGAAATATTGCTTTTGCTCCATCCGCTGCATCCGCTAATTGCAGAGCCAACAGTATAATCATCGGCATCAGGGTGTAAAGCTGCATAGACGGTATCATTACCGCTATATTCCGGAATACACCCGCCAGATAAGGCATTTGTTTTACAAGTTTTTGCTACACCCAAGGTTCCTAAAAGTTGGTCTTTAAATTTCGTACATTCTCCAAAATTGCCATTATAGTCACTTGGGAGATTACTGCCATCTGGCATTGTATATTTTGTGCAATAACCTGTGTTGGGATCTCTTGTAACACAAACTGCCCCTCCATAAGGACTGGTAGCCCAATAATAGCAATCAGGCTGATATCCCATGTCTGCTTGCGCTTTTAACCAACCATTTTGCAGGGTTGAATAAACTTTTTTAAATTGAGTCTTCATTGCGGTTTTTTGATAATTTCTTATTACAAGAGGAATTGTAAGTGCCGCAATAACACCAACTATAGCAATAGTTATAAGAACTTCCGCCAAAGTGAAGGCAAAGGTTGTCTTATTTTTAGAACCCTTCATAAACTTTCTCCAAAATATATTGTACCGTATAAACTCTTAACTTTATATTAACATATTTTGTGAAAAAATGCAACTGTTGGTGCTTAACTTTGTGCCAGTTTTTCAAGTTTTAGTTTTTGATCATATTCAACCAAAAGATTTATAAGTTCATCGAGTTCGCCGTCAATAACAGTCCAGACATTGAGGTTTTGATTTATTCTATGGTCGCTAAGGCGTCCCTGAGGGAAGTTATAGGTTCGAATGCGCTCAGACCTGTCCCCCGTGCCTACTTGCGAGCGGCGAAGATCTGTTACTTCCTGCATTTGTTTTTGAACTTCCATATCATACAATTTTGCCTTTAAAATCTGAAGTGCGCGTTCCTTGTTTTGCAGCTGGGAGCGCTCTTCCGTGCAAAAAACCATCAAGCCTGTGGGCTTATGCACAACCCGCACGGCTGTTTCCACTTTATTAACATTTTGCCCGCCGGCACCGCCCGAGCGCGCCGTTGAAATTTCTAAATCTTCGGATTTCAATTCGATTTCAACATCATCAACTTCGGGCATAACTGCAACTGTTGCGGTTGAAGTGTGCACCCTGCCTTGTGATTCGGTTGCAGGAACTCTTTGCACGCGGTGAACTCCGCTTTCATATTTAAGGCGCGAATAAATATTTTCACCTTTAATTGAAATCACAACTTCGCTAACGCCGCCCGCTTCGCATTCGTTAATCGATAAAATGCTTGTCTGCCAGCCTTGATTATTTGCATAGCGCAAATACATTCTCATTAAATCGCCTGCAAAAATGTTTGCCTCATCGCCCCCCGCAGAACCCCTTATTTCAAGCATTGTGTCCTTATCGTCCATAGGGTCTTTGGGCAAAAGCAAAACTTTAAGACGTTCTTCCAAAGCAGGCAGTTTTTCTGTGTTCGTTGTAATTTCATTTTGCAAAAACTCTTTCATGGAAGGGTCTTTTTCGCCATACAGAAGGCTTTTAGCGTCATCAACGGCACTTTGGGCTTCTTTATATTCATTATAAGTTTTAACGGTTTCTTCCATGGCCTTTCGCTGCTTGGATAAATCTCTAAATTTTTCATAATCCTGCGCGGTTTTGGGGTCAGACAACAAAATTCCCAATTCAATATAATTTTTTTCGATTTTTTGAATTTTTTCCAGCATGTCCTTCATCGGGTTTTCATCCTTCCGCAAGATTTATCTTCATCGCAATAACCAAGGCGGTCGCACTTCGGAACCAGGTGTTTTTTAAGCCAGGGTTCGGTTTTCAGAATCTCGTCACACATTTTTTGAACCATAGAGCGAATTTCGCGCTGCGCACGGGTGCAAAGGCGCAAATTTGCAACATGAATAAGCTCTCTTAAATTAAGGCTTACGACAAGTGAGCTTGAAACAGCGTTTGGCAGCACTGCACGCGCATCTTCGGCTTTAATGCCTTCATCTACCAAGCTTTGATAGGTTTGTGCGCTTTTATCCATAAAATTTTCAAATATAGCAAGCGCCTTGGGGTTTTGTGCAATTGTGTCAGGCACTATATAATCGATTTCATTCTTCTCTTTAACGTATCTTTGCGACTTCTGGGAAAAGGACATATGCCGATGGCGCACCAATTGATGGGTGCACGCGCGCGAAACGTTAGATATAGCATACGTTATTTGGATGTGTTCTATTGTAGAATAGTGCCCTGAGCTGATTACGCGCTCCACAAGTTTGAGCATAGTGTCATCATCCGGCGCTTCTTTGTAAATATCTATCGGAGAATTGGCGCTATAACAAGTTTTGCAGGCAGTATAAATTGTTTTTAACATATTTTGCGGTTTTGAAATCAATTCCACAGTTTGTTCAACTTTGCCCATAAAACTCTCCTCAACTATTCTCTCAAAGGGTTTAACCCTTACGCCATTTTATTTTTTCTTGGTTTCGTAGCGTTTTTTAAACCTTTCAACACGGCCTTCAGAGTCCAGGATTTTTTGGTTGCCTGTATAAAAAGGGTGGCAGGCATTGCAAATTTCAACAGTAATGTCTTTTTCAACAGAGCCTGTTTCAATTTCGTTGCCGCAAACGCATTTAATTTTACATTTTTTGTATTCGGGATGAATATCTTTTTTCATAGAATTACCTCACTAATAGTCTAACTGGTAAATATTATAAGGCGCTGAAAAAATAATATCAAGTGCCCTCAACAAAAACTTGTGCAACCGCTTCTTTTTGAACTTCCTGCAAATATCTTGCAGCACTGGCACCCGCAATAGCGCCATCTGCAACTGCCGTAATAACCTGGCGCAGAGGCGTTGTGCGAACATCACCTATTGCATAAACGCCAAAAACGCTTGTGCGCATTGTGTTATCGGTTATAATAAAGCCCCTCTGGTCTTGCTGCAATTGCCCGCTGAATAAGCCGACATTCGGTATAAGCCCGACATAAGGGAAAACGCCGTCAACAGGCAAATTTAAAAGGCTGCCTGTTTTAACATTTTTAATTAACACTCCGTTCACATTGCCTTGAGCCAAAATTTCTTCAACAACACTGTCCCAGATAAATTCAATTTTTTTATCATCAAAAGCACGTTTTTGAATACTTTTATCTGCCCTTAATTCATCTCTTCTGTGAATTATATAAACTTTTTTAGCGAATTTTGTTAAATAGCACGCTTCTTCAACAGCGGTGTTGCCGCCGCCCACTACCGCAACAACTTTATTGCGGTAAAACGTTGCATCGCAAACGGCACAATAGCTTACTCCATGTCCGATATTTTCAATTTCACCCCTCACGCCAAGTTTCTGCGGGCTTGCGCCCGTTGCAATAATAATTGTTTTTGCCTTAAATTCTCTATTGTCAATGGTTGTAACGGTTTTAACGTCGCTCACTAAATCCACTTTTTTGATTTCCGTGTTTGGAAACTTATCCACATCAAATTTATCTAGATGCTTTTCAAATCTTTCGCCCAATTCCCAGCCTTCTAAAATGCCAAGTCCGGGGTAATTTTCGATTTCAAGGTAATTGGTGGGCGAACCGCCAAGCATTGAAATGTCGATTATCGCAGTTTTCAGATTTCCGCGTGCGCAGTAAATTCCCGCGCTCATTCCGCCGGGGCCTCCCCCTAATATAATTGTATCAAATATTTCATTCATTTAATTTACTCTCTCCTGATATTTTTTGTCCAACCAGCTTATATTGTACCACATTTTTTTCAATCAGTGTTGTATTTTGAAATTTTTCTATTATAAAAGTGTCGGTACCTCTGAAAATATCGCCCTCAAGGACAATTTCAGGAGTTTCTGTGTATTTTACAATGTATTCACCTTCTTGTTCGGTTTTATACCTTGTAAATTTTAATTTTTTGCCTTCTATGTTTTTGTCTTCCACCTGTATTTGTGAAGTGGCGCCGGAAAAAGGGTTCTCCAAAACAAGGGTGTTTCCGTGACCGGAAAGCGACCACACATCCACGCTTATTTTATTAAACTTGCTAAAATCCGTTGCTGCATAAAGTTTTGAAGTTACATGCCAGGTGCCGAAAAACCCTTTGGGGATTTTTGTTTCACTAACAGAACCCTTTAAGGCTTCGCCATTGGCACTTATGGTAACAAACAATGCAAGAAATACTAAAAGTTTTTTCATAAAGATATTATAATGAAAAATCCAACATTTTCAATCCTAAATCCTACAACATTTCTCTCAACTTTTTAATCTGGTCACGTATTTGCGCGGCACGTTCAAAATCAAGAATTTTGGCACTTTTATACATTTGCTTTTCAAGCTTATCTAAAAGCTTGGGTAAGTCTTTTCTTTCAATGTTCAACTCGCTCATTTCATCTGCGATTATATCTTCCAAGTTTCTGTAACTTGCAACAAGTGACAGCAGATTATTTTCGATTGATTTTTTAATTGTAACAGGCGTTATATTATGCTCTTTATTGAATTCCAGCTGCATATCACGGCGTCTGTTTGTTTCCTCTATTGCGACCCTCATAGATTCTGTCATCTTGTCTGCATACATGATAACCCTTCCGCAAGAATTACGCGCTGAGCGCCCTATTGTCTGAATTAATGATGTCTCACACCTTAAAAACCCTTCTTTGTCAGCATCCATAATCACAACAAGAGAAACTTCAGGTATATCTAAACCTTCTCGTAATAAATTGACGCCTACAAGGGTGTCAAAGTTCCCGAGTCTTAAATCACGTAAAATTTCAACGCGCTCAAGCGATTGAATGCCCGAATGCAAATAGCGCACCCTAACCCCTTTTTGCACCAAAAAGCTTGTTAAGTCTTCTGCCATGCGCTTTGTTAGGGTGGTTACAAGCGTGCGTTCTTTTTTTTGGGCAACGGCTTGGATTTCTTCAATTAAATCGTTAATTTGCCCCTGTGTTTTACGCACACTGATTTCGGGGTCCAAAAGCCCTGTGGGGCGGATGATTTGCTCTGCCACCTGTTCGCTTTTTTTGAGTTCATATTCAGACGGGGTTGCGGATATATAAATTTTCTGCCCCACTTTTTTTGAAAATTCATCAAATTTTAAAGGGCGGTTATCTTTAGCGCATGGAAGCCTGAAACCGTAATCTACAAGCGTTTCTTTGCGGGATTTATCCCCAAAATACATCCCTCTTAATTGCGGAAGCGTCACGTGGCTTTCATCAATAACAGTCAGAAAATCTTTCTTAAAATAATCCAAAAGCGTTGAAGGGGGCGAACCTTTGGGGCGTCTTTCAATAATACGGGAATGATTTTCAATGCCCGAACAATAGCCCATTTCTTTTATCATTTCAATGTCGTATTTAACGCGCTGCTCAAGGCGCTGGGCTTCCACAAGCTTGTTTTGGGCATAAAGTTCGCCAAGCCGCTCTTGAAGTTCCAAATTGATAAGGCGAAAGGTTTCTTCGGTGTCTTCATCGTATGCCAAATAGTGAACCGCAGGATATATAACGGTTTCGGGGGGGTTTTCCAAAACTTCGCCTGTTGTGGCATCAATTTTAGATATTTTTTCAATTTCATCGCCAAAAAAATAAATTCTTGTTATAATTTTTTCGTAACTGGGCATAATTTCAAGAATATCGCCGCGCACCCTAAAGGTTGCGCGCTTTAATTCAAGATTGTTTCTTTCATAGCGCACGGATACAAGGTGGGCTAAAAGCGCTTGTCTTTCTATTGTTTGCCCCACGGACAATTTTATAGAGCCCCTAAAATAGTTTTCCGGCAAGCCCAAGCCGTAAATGCAGCTTACGGACGCTACCACAATAACGTCATTTCTTTCATACAGGCTGCGTGTTGTATTGTGGCGAAGGCGGTCAATTTCTTCGTTAATTGTCGCGGCTTTTTCAATATACGTATCAGTGCGCGGAATGTAGGCTTCGGGCTGATAGTAGTCGTAATAGCTTATAAAATATTCAACCGCATTATTCGGAAAAATTTCTTTAAATTCGTTATAAAGCTGTGCTGCAAGGGTTTTGTTGTGCGATATTACCAAAGTGGGCTTTTGCACCTGTTCTATAACATTTGCAATGGTGAAAGTTTTGCCTGAACCCGTAACGCCCAAAAGAGTTTGAGAATCAAAACCTTTATTTAAGCCGTCAACTAATTGATTGATGGCTTTTGGCTGGTCTCCGGCAGGTTTATATTGTGATACGATTTTGAATTTTTTATCAGGTGCCATAATGATAATTTAGCACAAAAATTAAAGAATATTGATTTTGACAACGCTTGCAAAAAATGCTATTATAAGTTCGTAAAATGGAGAAATGTTATGCCAAAAGGGCGATATCCCGTTGAATATTTCAGCAATCCCGATATCCGCAAACCTGTTGAAGAAATTTATGCCGATATTCAGGGCTATACGGGCGAATTTTTTGAAGAAGAAACACATTTGCACAAGAGCATAGATTTTCTTATACCGTTTCCGCCCCTAAAATATGACGGCAAAATTATAAAAGGGCTGTTTTTAAGCCAGGGAACAGAATATCTTTATAAACTTTTCCCCGGGCTCAATGAAATTTTCTTTTCAATGGGGTATTCAATGTGGTCGTCATACCCATGGTCAACTTCGGCGGATGCTTATTTAACCTGTTACAAAAACCCCGGCATGGAAGAATGGTTCAAGAAAAATAACGCAGACAGGGCAAATAAGGTGTTAATTCCTTTGCAGGATGCGGATTTCACCAATGAATACTACCTTGCGCCAACTTTTAATACGCCAAAAGACATTGATATTTTATGCATTTCAAGGCTGGCAAATTTGAAAAATTTACCGCTTGTGGCGCGCGCGTTAAGGATTTACCGCGAAAAATATAAAGAAAAAATTAAAATGACTCTTGTTGTGGGAAAAGATTTTGATATCAATTTAAAAGGCTTGACGCCAAATGAAATTGAACAAATGCGCTTAATTGAAGAAGAATTAACCCATCCTTCGGACTACATTAATTTTATTCCGCAAGTGCCTTATGCCCAACTTCCCAAATATATGACAAGAGCAAAAATTGTGCTTTTGGGCTCTATTTTCGAGGGCAAAAACAGGATTATACAAGAAGCAATGAGCTGCAACACGCCCGTTGTTGTTTTTAAAGATTTTAACAAATATTCGCGCGGGGCTCACCCCATAATGCCCGATGAAGCGGGGCTTTTGATACCTGAATTTAGTGCCGAGGCTATGGCGGACACGATTTATGAAGCTTTGCATAATTTAGAAAAATTCAAGCCGCGGCGCAAATATCTTGAGCATTACGGCAGAAAAAATGCCGTAAACACTTGTATTGACGCGTTTGATTACTATGCAAAAAATCTTCCGGATTACAAACCCGCAAAAATCCATGAAAATATTTGGGTGGATATGGCGGTGCAGGCGAATTACCAGCTTGGCTACCATGACTTTTTATACGGCAAAAACAATGCAGTTCACCATGTTAAAGGGGTTGAAGCCATTGCGCTTATGTTGAAATTTTTCTTTGCAAGGTTTGGGGTGAAATAAAAAAACCCCGCTTTTTGCGAGGTTTAAATTGCCCTGAGCCAGACTTGTCTGAGACCGTTAGCGAAACGAAGTTGAGCTTTTACGGACTCGGATGCTGGCAATTTGCGTAGCAAATTGAACACGTAAACCGCAGTTCTTGCTTTGCAAAACGCAAAGCTTAGAAATGCGTTGTGAATGCTGGTTCGGGGCAATGTTAATAAAAAAAGACCCACTCATTAGAATAGGTCTTTAGAAATTGCCCTGGGCCAGACTTGAACTGGCACTAGGGGTTAGCCTAATTGGATTTTAAGTCCAACGCGTCTACCGGTTCCGCCACCAGGGCTTATTCAACTTTCACTTTTACCGAACTTCGTTCGGTGCGTCTACCTTCCCCCTAAAAACCTAACATTTAGTCAGCTTTTTTGGGTCCCTGCCACCAGGGCTTATTTGATTTTCATTCTTACCGAACTTACCTTCAATGCGCCTGTCTTGCTTTTCCAACCGCGCATTTTGCAAGCTTTTTAAAAAAACTGCACAAAAATATCTTATTATAAAAATATTTTTTGTCTAGCTTTTTTCAATCAGTGCGTTGATTTCCGCAACCATTGCATCGGGGTCCACGCCGTGAACCTTGGCGCCTGCTTCCAAATTTTCAAACCTTGCAGCAGCACAGCCAATACAGCCCAAACCATACTTTGCAAAAACTTCCAGGCTTTCGGGATATTGCTGAACAATATCAATTATGCCCATATCTTTTGTAACTTTACCCATAAAATCTCCCTTTTTGATTTTTTGTAAATCCCAATTAATATCTTACTATGAAAATACTCAAATTCAACACAAATGAATGCATAGGCATATGCACCGCAAAAAGGGAATACAGGCGGCAAAAATTCAGTTTTAGAGAAATAAACGCAAGTGTTTTAGGTAAAATTATTGATCTGATTCAAAATTTTTATCAATCAATTTGTTAAAATCTGAAGGCTTAATATCCTTTATGAAATTTTTAAATTCCACAGCCTCCTGCTCGTCTTTTTGCGTATCTGTTGAAATTCCGCCTTTTGTCATAACCTCGGGCGCCACAAAAATCGGCACATCTGCCCTTATTGCAATAGCAATGGCATCAGACGGCCGCGCATCAATTTCAATGGTTTTGCCCTCATGTTCCAATACTAATACAGAGAAGTAAGTTTCCTCATTCACATCATTAATTTCAACCCTGACAAGGCCAAAACCTGTTTTTGCAAAAATATCTATAAAAAGATCATGCGTCATCGGGCGCGTTGAGGGTATGTTTTCAATTTTTCGTATAATTGAACTCGCCTCAGCAGAGCCAATCCAAATAGGCAGGGCAATACGATTGTCGATATCGTTAAGAACCACAATTGGAGAGCCGCTTCTTGTATCAAGTGCTATTCCCATAACTTTCATTTCAAGCATATACAATAAACTCCTATATTGTTGTTTACTGCATTATACATCAAAGATAAAAGTTGTTAAATAGCACTTTTACTTAGAAATATATTTATTAAACGCCATACCTGCAAAAAGTCCGACGAAAGCACCTAGAGCAATACCCAGTACGCCCCCGACACTACCAATTTTAGCACCGGTTGCCATACAGCCGAATGCGCCTATCGCGGCACCTGTTCCTGCACCGGCCAGCATTGATGCTTCCTGCGTGGTGTTCCTGGCGTTTTGATCTTGCAGATAGTAGTAGCTGTAGTCTTGATTGCCTAAGCCGTACATATTGCCGTAGCCCATGCCATAAATGCTGTTTGAGCCGTATGCCCCCGATATCCCGGTATTCCCGTAAGCCCCGTATGGGTTAAACAACATACTTGATGGCAGATAACTTGCAATGTTGTTGACCATTTTTGTTACCTCATTTCCTAACTTTTCCTAATTTTCCGTAATACTTAAAAAAGCCTATCTTTACCTTAATATAATAAAAAAAAGTTTCATTGAAAAATTGCTATTAAAATTAAAGAATTTACAAAACTCAATATAGCGTGGGTTTTCAGGCTTCATATAACTTTACACTATTTCAAGAAAATTCATGTTAATATTTTTCTATGCTTAAAGGACCGTTTTTGGAAAAAAATTTTATAGGCGCAAACCCTTCATATGACAGGGCAAAAGCAGTTATGCTTGGAATACCGATGGAAATTACCGTAACTAACCGCCCGGGCACACGCTTTGCACCGCAGGCAATAAGGCTTGAAAGCGTTGGTATTGAAACTTATTCGCCGACTTTTAATAAAGAACTTAATGAAGCAAATTTTTATGACGCAGGCGATTTGGAATTACCCTTCGGCAACGCCCAATGCGCACTTGATATCATAAAGGAAAATGTCACACAAATTTATAAAAACGGGAAAAAGGTTTTAGGTATTGGCGGTGAACATCTTGTAACATTGGCTGAAATTCAAGCTGTTAAAGGCTTTTATGAAAACCTTGCAGTTGTTCAATTTGACGCGCACACGGATTTAAGAGAAGAATATTTAGGCGAAACCCTTACGCATTCAGGTGTTATGAAGCAAATAAGCAAAATTGTCGGCTTTGAAAATATAGCACAAATTGGCATACGTTCGGGCGAAAAAGAAGAGTTTGAATTAATGAAAAAGCATAATACGCAGCTTTTTAACCCCGCAGAGCTTGAAAAATTTAAAGGCAAAAACATTTTTCTAACCCTTGATTTAGATGTGCTTGACCCTTCAATTATGAAAGGTGTAGGTACGCCCGAAGGCGGCGGCTTAACGTATAAAGAGCTTATGCAATGGCTTTTGGCGTTTAGGGATTATAATATTATAGGTGCAGATGTGGTGGAATTAGCCCCGGATATTGACCCCACGCATGTTTCAACCGCCTGCGCTTGCACAATTGTGCGCGAAATGTTAATGCTTCTCTAAATTTTTTAAAATGTTTTCCACCTGAGGCGCTAAATTTTCAACTGAGCCGTTATTATCAATAATAAAATCGGCACGGGGCGCATGCTCTTCTTGCGGCACTTGAGATTTTATCCTTAAAAGTGCCTGTTTTTTATCAAAATTGTTTCTTTTTAAAAGCCGCCCAAGGCGCGTTTTTTCATCTGCGCAAACCAAAATTATATAATCAAACATATCCTGCATGTTGGCTTCAAATAGAAGCGGAATGGTTGCAAAAACAAGTTTTTCGCCCTTGTTCTTTTCAAAAAAGTTCAAAATTTCTTTTTTTATTTGAGGGTGCGTAATTTCTTCAAGAACCTGCCTTTTGTCAACATCTACAAAAACAATATCGGCAATTTCTTTTCTGTCGTTGGTTTTGAAAAAATCATAAATTTCTTGACGAATACCCTTATCGGATTCAAAAATTCTGCGTGAAATTTTATCCGCGCAAATTACCTTATATCCTTTCTCTGTAAGGATTTTTTCAATTTCACTTTTGCCTGATGCGATATTGCCTGTTATAGCTATTTTTTTCATAACTTTATTTTATATTAAAATTGTTGTATAATCTAGTTAAGATTTAAAAAGGAGGTAAAATCATGACTTCAAATCCTATGGCTCAAGAAGCCGTTTTAAAAAGGGCTGTACTGGAAGGCGAACCGATGAGCATATCGGGAGCTGTTAATAAAACTCTGTTTTTATTGGTGCTTGTTGTGGCATCATCTTTATTCACCTGGGATTTAGTTGCCAGGGGATATTCGGATAAAGCAGGGCTGCTTGCAATAATAGGTATTGGCGGGGCTTTTATTATGGCAATTGTTGCGGCTTTTAAACCGCAGCTGTCTCAAATGCTCAGTGTCGGCTACGCCCTTTTTGAAGGGCTTGCGCTGGGTACAATATCGGCAATGTTTGAAAGTGCCTACAGCGGAATTGTGGGGCAGGCAATTACGGCAACTTTTGTTACAATGCTTGTTATGCTTGGCCTATATAAAACAAACATTCTAAGGGCAACGCCCACTTTCAGAAAAGTGGTTATAACGGCAACTCTTTCGGTTGCGTTATATTATCTGCTTATAATTCTTGCCTCAGTTTTTAAAATAGCTTTTTTAGCGCCGCTTGTGCAATCAACAAGTTTTATTTGGCTTAGCGCCCTTATTATAGTTATAGCGGCCTTAAATTTGATATTGGACTTTGACTTTATTGAAAAAGCGGCGGCTAATATGATGCCAAAATATTTTGAATGGTACGGCGGCTTAATGCTTCTTGTAACGCTTGTGTGGCTGTATCTTGAATTCTTACGCCTTTTGGCAAACAGCAGGAGATAATGTCAAATAAAATCTGGGATATCAATAGCGCAAAAGCAACGGATGAACTGAAAGAAATCATAAAAAACCCTCTGCTGGCAAAACTTTTAGCCAACAGGGGCATTCAGACAAAAGTTGAAGCGCAAAAATTTTTAGAACCGAAAAGCGCCAGGTTAATTGAACCGAGCGCTTTTTGTGATATGGAAAAAAGCGTTGAAAGAATAAAAAGAGCTGTTGAAAACAAAGAAAAAATTCTTATTTGGGGAGATTTTGACGCAGACGGGGTAACCTCAAGCGCGCTTCTGTATAAGGTTTTTAAGGCAGCAGGGGCAGATTTTACCAATTTTATACCTCATCGCAAAGAACACGGGCACGGGCTTAACACAAAAGAGCTTGTAAAATTTATAAGCAAAGATAAAATTAAGCTTGTAATAACGGTGGATTGCGGCATAAGTGACACGAAAGCGATTGATTTATTAAACAGTTTCAAGATTGATACCATAATAACGGATCATCACAGCGCACCCGATATTTTGCCTCAAGCTTACGCTATTCTTAACCCTAAAGCCCCTAATGCCCTTAGCGAAACACTTAATGTTGAAGATATAGCCTCACTTTGCAGCCTTTCGGGCGCAGGTGTTGCATATAAGCTATCATGCGCGCTTGCAAAGGAATTTAAAGAGGTTGCGCATATAAATGATGAACTTTTATGCCTGGCGGCTGTGGGAACAATTTCAGATGTGGTGCCGCTTTTGGGTGAAAACAGAACGCTTGTTGCGCTGGGGCTTGAGCAGATAAATCAAAAAAAGCACAAGGGCATTGCGGCGGTTTTTGAAAGTGCCAAAAGAGATGGTAAAATTACAAGCACGGATGTTGCTTTTGTGCTCACTCCAAGAATTAATGCAGCTGGCAGGCTGGACACGCCGGACAGGGCATACGAACTTTTAATTGAAGATAACCCGCTGCCTTTAAAAATTGCAGTTGAATATTTGGACAGTTACAACAAAATGCGTCAAAATCTGTGCGATGAAACGTTTACCCAGATTTCGGATATGATAAAAAAGGATAATGCGCTTGTTAAAGATGCGGCAATTATTCTTCTGAACCCCGAGTGGCATGTGGGAATTATCGGGGTTGTGGCGTCAAGCATTGTTGAGGCTTTTTTAAAGCCCGTATTTTTGATGACAAAAGACGATGATAACATTATAAAATGTTCAATAAGAAGCCCTTTGGGGTACAACATTTATGAGGTTTTAGAAAAGGCAGGCGATTGTTTTTTGGGCTTTGGCGGGCATGCGCAGGCGGGCGGATTTTCGTTTGACGGCAGCAAATTTTCCTTTGATGAAATTAAAAAGAAAATTTTAGATATTTTTGAAGATTTATATAAAAATGTGAAGCCTAAAAACAAGCTTCCTATTGATATGGAACTTGAAGCGCAGAATATTAACAAAGAGCTTTTAGAGGTTATTGCATGCCTTGAGCCGTGCGGAGAAAAAAACCCGACGCCTGTTTTTTGTATAAAAAATGCACAATATGTATCACACAGGTTTGTGGGGAAAAATTCCGAACACTTAAAATTGGAATGCACAAAAGACGGTGCAGCACTTCACTGTGTTTGGTGGGGCAAAAACAGCTTTGGGGTGCAAAAAGAGTTTGATATAGCTTTTTCGCCGCGCCTAAACGTATTTAACGGGCTTGAAACAATCCAGCTTGAATTGGAAGACACATCTTTAGAAAACAACGCTGATAGCGGCATCAAATTTTATGACCACAGGGGCAAGAATGATGTTTTAAAACAGGTTGATGATTATCTTGCAAACCCTGAAATTTCGGTCGCAATAATTGCAAAAAAGCCTGCAACTTTAAATAAAATAAGCTCTTATGAACATATTTTCAGAAGGCTTTATGAAAATGAAAAAGACTGCAACCTGATGTTTTTTGATTACCCCCCAACCTGCGAAGAATTTGCCCAAACCATAAAAAACGCAAATGCAAATAAAATTCACCTTATGAAAGAAGATTTTGAAGAAGATATTGAATTTTATTTAAAACAGTTAACGGGAATGTTAAAATTTTGCTCGAACAAGAAAAACGGTGAAATTACAATTGAAAAAATGGCGCTCAGTTTGGGCGTAAGCGCTGATTTTATACAAATTGCGCTTGAAATTTTTGAACGCGAAGGCGCTGTTGAAATTTTAGGTGAAAATAAAATATCCTTTATAAAGCCCGTTGCGTCTGAAAATTTTTCGCGCAACGCAATGTATGAAATTTTAAACGACGAATTTAAAAAAGTAATGGATTTTAAAAATATAATGCAAGAAGCGAATGTCGCCCAAATTGAAGAAATTATAAAGCTTTAAATATATTCAATAATGCTTTTGCTTATGTTGGACTTTGTTTTTTCGATATTTCTTATTTTTTTCTCAACTTCATTTATATGTTGTTTAAGCGCTCTGCATTCCGCCCTTGCAGCGTCATATCTGCCTTTTGCTTCTTTATACTGCTGATTATATTGAATAAGTTCCTCTCTTATTTCAACCTGTGCGGCATCCAGGCTTTGGATTGCCTGTTTGTAGTTATCGTTTTGAATCTGCCCCATTTGATAAGAGGTTTTGTTTACCGCTTCTTTTATCTCTGAATTCTGATATGCAGCCTTCTGTTTAACGGGCGTTATATCTATTTTTTGTATTTCTTCAACATTATCGTAGTCAAAAACAGGCTTTTCATTAGCATAGGAAGGTAAAATCATCAATAAGCCAAACGCAAGTAATATAATATTTTTCTTCATAATTATATCTCCAACTAAAAGTTTACTCTGTAATTTTAACCTCATTCACTGAGGCATGTCAATAATACAAAAAAATGATTTAATTAAAAAAGTCCGCCCGTGTTTAACCGAGCGGACTAAATTATAGGCAACTATTAGTTGTAAACGCTTACGTCCGAGTTCAATTTAATTAGAACCGCGTCGCCTTCGTGTCCAACATAGTTTAAACCTTTTGTGATAAGGCCGCCTGCCAAGCCAACACCTGCGCCAACAGGGATACCAACGCCAAGGCCTACATCCAAGTTGTCAGTAGGAACGCCTGCCGCAACACCAACGCCTGCACCAAGGGCTGTGCCACCCAATGTATAAGCGGTAATTTTGCCTGCTGTTTCCCAAGGGCCTTCTTTCAAGTAGCCGTCTTTTGTATTGGGCGAACCGTCAAAGTTCATC
>CAZYYK010000037.1:0-14759 GCA_964651135.1 uncultured Gammaproteobacteria bacterium
GATTGAAATTATTAAAAAATTAATTGAAAAGGGTTATGCTTACGAACTTGACGGGGATGTTTACTTCAATGTTAAAAAAGACGTTAACTACGGCAAGCTTTCGGGGCAATCTTTGGACGATTTAATTTCAGGCGCGCGTGTTGAGACAGATGATAGGAAAATGTGCCCTTTGGATTTTGCTCTCTGGAAAAAAGATGAAAGCCACGGATATAGCTCCCCCTGGGGTTTGGGGCGGCCGGGGTGGCATATTGAATGTTCTGCCATGAGCCGCAAATTTTTGGGCGATAGCATTGATATCCACGCGGGCGGGGCAGATTTGATTTTTCCGCACCATGAAAATGAAATTGCGCAAAGCGAATGCGCAAACGGGTGTCAGTTTGTAAAATATTGGCTGCACAACGGTTTTGTGACTATTAATAAAGAAAAAATGTCAAAATCGCTGAACAATTTTAAAACCGTTGATGATGTGCTTGAAAATTACAGCAGTAACACAATCCGCTTTTTTATTCTGACAAACCATTACCGCATGCCTGTGGAATTCAGCGATGAGGCACTTTTAAGCGCTAAAATGGGCGCAAAAAGGCTTGTTACGGCAACGGCAGGTTACATTGAAAAAGGAGATGTTGACAAAAGTTGTGTCGCGCAATTTAAAGAAGCCATGGATGAAGATTTAAATACATCAAAAGCTTTGGCTGTTTTATTTTCAATAGCGGATAAAATCTACAAAAATCCCGACCAAAAACTTATAAACACTTTGGCATATTTGGCAAAGGTGTTGGGCTTTAATTTGGATGAGAAAAAAGAGCTGAAAAAAGAAATTTTAAAGGATATTTATTCCCGCTTTAATTTTGATAAAAACCTTGCGCCCGAAGATATTTTGGCACAATTGATTGAAAAAAGAAACCAAGCGCGCGCAAAGAAAAACTGGGCACTATCCGATGAAATAAGAGACGCACTTGATTATGCGGGAATTATTCTAAAAGATTCAAAAGACGGAACACACTGGGAAATAAAATAATGGCAGAATTATATACTGTTGCAACTCCGATAGGTAATATGGGCGATATTACGCTTCGCGCAATTGAAGTGCTAAAAAGTGTTGATATAATAGCCGCGGAAGACACGCGCAAAACAAAAAATTTGTGTGATAAACACGGCATTTCAACACGCCTTGTGTCTTATCATAAATACAGTGAAAATAAGCGCGCCGAGCTTCTTTTGGGGTATTTAAAAGAAGGCAAAAACGTTGCCCTTGTAACAGATGCGGGTACACCTTTAATTTCAGACCCCGGGGCAATTTTGGTTAAAAAAGTGCGCGAAGAAGGTTTTAAAATAACCCCGATTGTGGGGGCGTCCGCTGTTATGGCACTTTTAAGCGCAATTGAAAGGGACGATGAAAGCTTCAAATTCATAGGATTTTTGCCAAAGGGTGAAGCGCAGATTGAAGATATTATTTCAAAAAACAGGGGCGAAAACCTTGTTTTTTATCAAAGCCCGAAGCGTTTAATTAAAACGTTGGAAATAATTGCAAAAATTTCGCCTGACGCTAAAATCGCCCTGGGGCGCGAATTAACCAAAAAATTTGAAGAAATTTTGGTTGATAGTGTTCAAAATATTTTAGAACATTTTAAAAATTCGACATTAAAGGGTGAAATTATCGTTATGGTCTATGGACAAAAAACCCGTATTGATGATAAAATACTGGAAGAAAAAATTGAAGAGTTAAAAAAGTTAGGGTTAAAAAATAAAGATATAAGCGCAATTTTGCCGATATTTTTAGAATGCGGCAAAAATAAAATCTACGAAATGTGTATAAATTGTAAAGTTTTGTAAATTTTTACTTGTAAGTAGCAATTTTAAAGCTTTACCATGGTTATAAAGGCAGAAATACAATATGTGTGAAAGGTGACATTATGAATCCTATTACAATGAAAATGATACAACCGCTGGCATTTAAAGGTTATGATGATGAAGGTTATGATGATGAAGCAGATGTTAGTACAACTCCTGCTAAAGCTGTCGACAAACCACTGGAAAGACAGCCTGAAAAAGATGTAGTTGTAAAAGACGCTGAAAAACCAACAACAAAACCTGCTGAAAAAAAGCCCGAAATAACAATGAAAGAACGTATGGACGGCTTCAATAAAACTGCGGACGCAGTAGCACAGGGCGTTGGCGATTTTTCAAACTCAGCCGCAAAAACAATTGTCGGCGTTACGGGCGGTGCAGTTGTCGTAGGAAACGCCGCAGGTCCTGCAGTAGAAAACATTCAAAAAGCAGGCAAGGCATTTAAACCTATCACCGATGGCATTAAAAATATCGTCAAAAAAGTAGGTAAAAAAGGCACAGCTGAAGCAGGTGAACAAGGCACGCAAGCGGCTCTGGTAAGTTTATCAAGTTTTAATTTAGGCTCTATTTTTAAAAATGCCGCAAAAAAGATACGCTCAATTTTTTAAATGATAAAATAAATAACATAAAAGGCGCTTTATTTAAATATAAAAGCGCCTTTTTCAAACTTTAAAACCATGCCCTAGGCATTTAAAATTTCATCTTCAAGGCTTTTTAAAATTTCATTCAAGCCTTTTGATGTTTTTCCTACACCTTGCGCCATTTGGGGCTTGCCGCCGCCTGCACCTAAAAGCGCCTTTGTAATTTTACCCACAATTTCGCCTGCGCTTATTCCTGCTTTTACAAAATCTTCTGTAACCTTTGCGCTTACAAGCACTGTGTTATCAGGCTTTTTAGAGCAAAGCACAATTATGCTGCTGCCTAATTTGACGCTTAACATCTCAAGCCCGAATTTTACGGCGTTGGGGGCAAAATTTTCAATTTGCGTTATAAGCAATTTGCCGCCTGCACCTTTAATTTTAACATCTTTTGCTTTTGATAAAAAAGTTGAAAATGCTTCTTTTGCGCTTCTTGCTTCCATATCCCCAATTTTATTCATTAATTCTTTATTTTCCGCCGTCAACTTTTCAATTTTTTCTTCAATTTGGGGCGGTGTAATTTTATATTTATGCGAAATTTCATCAACCAGTTTTGATTTTTCATTCAGATAATTAAATGCAGCCTCGGAACAAAGTGCCTCAATGCGCCTTGTGCCCGCTGAAATTGCGGTTTCTGATACAATTTTACAGAGCCTTAAATCTTTGGTGTTTTTAATGTGGCAGCCGCCGCAAAGTTCTTTTGAAACATTGCTTGCGCCTTTAAAAAAGCTTATAACACGCACATCTTTTTCATATTTTTCGTCAAAAAGCGCAATAGCGCCTTGCGATTTTGCCTCATCAATGCTCATATTTTCAATTACGCAATCCAGACCATCGGCAATCCAGGCATTTATCTGATTTTCAACACGCTCAATTTCTTCGGTTTTTAAAGCGCGCGGGTATGAAAAATCGTAACGTGTGCGTTTATCATCCACTTGCGAACCTGCCTGATGAACATCAGAACCAAGCACCTGCCTCAACGCCGCCTGCAAAAGGTGCGCCAGGGAATGGTGTT
Organism: uncultured Gammaproteobacteria bacterium; assembly: GCA_964651135.1. Taxonomy (GTDB): domain Bacteria; phylum Cyanobacteriota; class Vampirovibrionia; order Gastranaerophilales; family Gastranaerophilaceae; genus CAYYBA01. The sequence continues at coordinate 3,502 of CAZYYK010000037.1, forward strand.
TTTCAATTTCGGCACGGATATGGGTATCTATAAAGCATACTGCCTTATCGCCTTTTTTAACAGCACCCTGCACCCTGTGCACAAAAACTTTTCCCACCCTGAAGGTTTTTAGAACCTCAATTTTTCTGCCGTCAATTTCCAAATACCCGATATCGCCCGTCTGGCCGCCGCATTCGCCGTAAAAAACAGTGTTATCCAAAATAATGTCGGCAACATCATAGCTGTTTGAACTTTCAACTTCTTGCAAATCTTTTATAACGGCCAAAACCTGCGCCGTGCAAGTATCTTTATTGTAACCGCAAAAGCTTGTGTCGCTTTTGGTTGAATAGGCTAAATCGTTTGTTAAAATAACCCTTTGAACTGAAGCGCGGGCGCGTTCTTTTTGCTCTTGCATGCAGGCATTAAAGCTTTTAACATCAACCTCAAAACCTTCGTCATGCGCAATTTCGCGGGTTAATTCAAGCGGAAAGCCGTACGTATCATATAATTTAAAGGCATCCGCCCCTTTAATTGTTTTGCCGCAACAATTTTTAATAACATCTTCAATGTGCCTGTAACCCTTGTCAAGCGTTAGTTTGAAGCGTTCTTCTTCCTGTTGTATAACGTCCAAAATGCGTTTTTTATCTTTCGCAAGTTCGGGGTATGAAATTTTATAATTTTCAATTACGGTTTCAACAATATCTTTCATAAAAGGAATTTCAAGCCCTAAAATAAAGCCGTGGCGAAGCGCACGCCTTAAAATCATCCTTAAAACATAGCCCCTGCCTTCATTTGAAGGGGTTATCAGGTCATTTACCATAAAAGTAACGCAGCGTGTGTGATCTGTAATAATGCGAAGCGAAACATCCGTTTTTTTATCTTCAAGATACTTTTTGTGCGCCATAGTGCAGATTTTATCTAAAATCGGCCTCAATAAATCGGTTTCAAATGTTGAATTAACGCCCTGGCACACCATTGCAACGCGCTCTAAACCCATGCCTGTATCAACATTTTTTTTGGCAAGCGGCGTCAGCCTGCCTGTCTCATCCTGGAAAAGCTCCATAAACACCAAATTCCAAATTTCCATCCACCTGTCACATTCGCACGTGGCAATTGAACAATCATCCGAACATTTTAAGTGTTCGCCCAAATCATAATGAATTTCGCTGCATGGCCCGCAAGGCCCTGTTGGCCCGGGGGGACCCCAAAAATTGTCTTTTTTGCCTTTTCTTAAAATTCTATCTGGCGAAACACCTGTTTTTTCCCAAATAGCGGCACTTTCATCGTCATCTTCATAAATTGTTATCCAAAGCCTTTCTTTTTCAAGCTTTAAATAATTCAGAACAAAATCCCATGCCCAGGGAATGATTTCTTCTTTAAAATAGTCGCCAAAGCTGAAATTGCCGAGCATTTCAAAAAAGGTGTGGTGGCGCGGCGTTCTTCCCACGTTTTCAATATCAGAATCTTTTCCACCCGCCCTTGCGCACTTTTGGCAGGAAACTGCCCTTGGCGGGTCATATGGCGGCTTTTTGAGCCCCAAAAAGTAAGGTACAAATTGCACCATGCCTGCCGTTGTAAGTAAAATTGTGGGGTTATCAGGCACTAAAGACGAACTTTTCACCCTTGTACATTGGTGTTTTTCTTCAAAAAATCGTAAAAATTCTTCTCTTATTTCATCTGCACTTTTCATAAAATAATTTTAGCACAAAGAAAGTTTAAAGCGTAAAATTAACCAAAGTTGAAATATCCATTTCAAAGGCTTTGGCAATTTTTGCTATGGTTATAAATTTTACATTGTGATTTCCGCACTCAATGCAGCTTTCGGAACGGAAGTTCAAATTTGCAAGCTCTGCAAGCTTTTCCTGGCTCATTCCTCTTTTGGTTCTTTCAAATCTTATTTTTTGCCCTAATTTTAAAAGCAGTTCTTTTTCATTCATGCTTCTATTGTAAGAAGTTGACATAATATAATCTACTATTTATAATATCTATGTACTGTACATATACAGAATACACGAAAGAGGTACGGAATGAAAAAAGGCTTTACTCTCGCCGAAGTTTTAATTACACTTGCTATAATTGGCGTTGTTGCGGCATTAACAATTCCTACCGTTATTCGCAATTACCAGGAGCGCCAGACAGTTAGCGCGCTAAAAAAATTCTATTCTCAAATATCTCAAGCTTTTAAATTGGCTGAAATTGAAAACGGGACAATTGACACCTGGGATTGGACAAATAACCTAAAAATTTTAGACACTGTTGTACCTTATCTTAAAGTCACAAAAAAATGCGGACATTCTGCGGGATGTTTTGCAAAAACTCTAAAAACTTTAAGTGGCGGCGAATGGTATGCCGGTACAAATGTTGATAATTCTGCATATGCAAAAGCCAGACTTGCAGATGGCACATCGTTTTGGATTGCAGCAATGAGTGCACAATGTACTGAAAATCGCAATAAAGAAGGCAGTTTCTCAAAGGATTTGGCAAATATTTGCGGCGAAATCGGGGTTGATATAAATGGAAATAAATTTCCAAATGTTTTAGGCAAAGATACTTTTTGGTTCTATATTACTAAATATGGAGTTATACCTGCAGGAATGACAAATGAAAGCCGTTTTGCAGTAACAAACAATTGCCGTATGCAAATAACAGAAAAAGGCTATAATGGCGCCGGCTGCGCTGCCTGGGTTATATCAAAAGACAACATGGATTATTTAAGGGGTAATGTGAACTGGTAGAAAGCATTAAACCCTTTTGTAACAATTAGTTAACACAAAAGTATCTCCGGGCAATTTATTTTTTTATAAGTTTTGTATAATCATAGGTTTTGGGTTATCATAGTCACAATATGCAAGTTAAAAATATAAGCGCAGCGCCGAAAAGCGCGAACATATTTTCTTTTAAAACAAACGGAGCAAAAACAACAACTACGCCCGATAACATTGTGCACTCAAATAACAGCCTGCAAACACAAAATGTCACCTATCCCCTAAACCCGCAAATCCCTGCCAATTACACAAAAATAGGGGTTCAAAAAACGCCTTTGGGCGAAGATATTCACCTATACAAACTTTCAAACGGCCAAAGGGTTGCAATTGTGCCTCATGAAGGTTCAACAATTGTTAAAACATCTATTGCCGCGGGTTCTTTAAACGAAACAGACAACCTGCGCGGCATAAGCCATTTTATTGAACATAACCTTTTTAACGGCAGCAAAAACCTTGCCCCCGGCGATGTATTCAAAAGAACAACCGAAATGGGCGCAGACACTAACGCTTCCACTGATTTTGCCGTTACGGATTATTACATATCATCAAGCGTTATGGATGACAAAGAATTGCAAAAAGCTATTGAAATTCAAGCAGATATGATTTTAAACCCCAATTTTTCGCCTGATATGATAGAAAAAGAAAAAGGGCCTGTTACATCTGAAATAAGTATGATAAATGATGATATTGCAGGAACCGTGGCACAAGATGTCATCAAAAATTTATTCCAGATGACCACAAAATCTCAAAATCTTGTGGGCGGCTCAATTGAAACGGTAAACGCTCTGACGCGCGATGACCTTGTTAATCATCACGGCAAATATTATACGCCCGATAATATGTACACTGTGGTTGTCGGGGATGTTAACCCTGAAAAAACAATGCAGATTATAGCACAAAACTTCAACCAAAAACCTAAAGAAAACCCTGAACAGGGGCGCTATTACGAAAAGCTGACCCCTATAACATCACCAAAAAGAATTGATGTTATATCTCCCTTGGATAATTCAAGCAACATTATGGCAGGTTTTGCCGTGCCCAAATTTCAAACGGAAAAAGAATGTGCGCAAATGGGGGCTTTGGCTCTTTTGTTGACAGGATACAAGAATGCAAGATTAACCAAAAACCTGCGTGTGCTTGATTCTTATGCTGATGTAAGTGACCCGGAGATTATAAGCCCCGATAAAAATGCGCCGCGCGCTTGTTTTATTTATATAGGTTCCCCGCCAAGCCAAACTCAAAAAGCGCTTGATTGTATGTATAAGACAATTGAAGATATCAAAACAAATCCGCCCACGGCAGATGAAATGGCAATTATTAAAAATTCAATGCTCAAAAGTATTTCAATGGTTTATGAAGACCCGATTGCTATTTGCAGCGTAGTGGGTAGTGCCTTAATGCAAGACAGAATAGGCGAAATAAACAAACAAAAAGAGGCCATAAACGCTTTAACACCGCAAGATATTGTTCAGACAGCCCAAACTTATCTTGATTTAAACAAAGTTTCATTAGGCATAGTGCATGCAAAAAATACAACTGAAGCTCAGATTAAGAACAATTATTTTGCAAGCCCTTACGCGCAAAAAACAAGCACCGCGGCGGCAGTGTCTTTTGGGGCGAACAAGCCTCTTACAACAGAAAGTGTGAAACAATATAAACTTGCAGATAACACTTTAGCCGTTTTAAACAGTTCAAATTCCGATATTTGTTATATGAACTGGAAATTAACATCTTACCCGTCCACACCCAAAAACCTTGCAGTGCCTTACGTTTTAACGGAAATTCTGAACAACGGTTCAGCTTTCAGGGATAAAGACAAGTATTCAAGAGATGCCAATGTTAAGGGTATCCGCTACGGCTTTGATTCAAACGGTTTTGCAATAACGGTTGATGCAAACTGCCTGTATCCCAATATCCAAGAGGCTTTGGGAATGCTTAAAGAAACCATTTTCAGCCCGCGTTTTGACGAGTATGAATTTGAAGTTGCCAAACAAAAAATAGCATCTTACTGCTCCACCCTAAATAAAGATGCTTCAGAAGCTTTGATAGCGCAGTTATACCCAGAATATTTTGCATCGTCGCAGCAGATATTGGAAGGCTTAAAGAATGTAACTTTAAAAGATGTTCAAAAACATTGGAATGATATGGTCAGAAATTCTTCTTCGAATTTTGTTGTGAGCGCACCTTTCAATAAAGTTGAAGGGCTTCAAGAAAACGTTTTGGCGGGGATGTTAAATCAAAAAGCAAAATTCCAAGACCACACACCCACATTAGCCCAAATATATAATCCCACACGTCAGGCAAAAGTTATGGTAAGCACGGAAGAGCGCAACCAGGCACAAGTTTATAAGGCGTATTCTTTTAATATGTCAGGGAACATTAAAGACGAAGTTAAATTTGAAATTTTGAACACAATTTTGGGCGCATCGCCTTCATCAAGGCTTTTTTGCGATTTAAGAGAAAAGCAAAAACTTGCATATTCCGTAGGGTCGCAAATCCAGTCTTTTGGGGATACAGGCATTTTAACATTCCACACATCCACCACCACGGACGATAAAAAGCAAAATGATATTAAATATGATAACCTTCAAAAAGTTTTAGACGGCTTTAAAAAACACTCGGATCTTCTTCAAACGGAACCGCCAAGCGCGCAAGAGCTTGAAGATGCCAAAAGAATTTTGAAACAAAATATCCACTCCGATATGGAATTGCCTTCATCTGAAACCTATATGCTTGCAATAAACGCCGTACAGCCTTACGGAATTAAAAGAATTGATGAATATTACAAGGCAATAGACGAAATAACGCCTGAAGATATCATGATTGCGGCAAAACACATCTTTAAAAACCAGCCCGTAACATCTGTTTTGGCAAGCGAAGATACCGTAAACAGCCAAATAGGCTACCTGCAAACCCTGGGTCATGTTGAGGCGGCTTAATTGGTGCAGATTGTGGCGTTTACCAGATTGAGGCGGCTTAATTAGTTGAGGCTTGCGGCACTTCAACCCATTTAAACGATTTTACGCTTGTGGTTTTTGTTGCAAGCCCGTTTATAACAACGCGGAAAGACTTTGTATTAGCTGTTTCTCCCGTGCTCAAGGCAGGAATTTTTGCAATTTCTGACGGTGTTACAGTCTGCAAAAGAGGGTTTGCCGGCGCCACTGCTTTTGCGATATTTAAAATGGTTGAAACCGTTTCATTCGCGCTTGCGGCTTTATCAATTAAATTGCTTACGGAATAATCACCCAAAGGCCCCATAACACTTGCAACCGCTGAAGAAACACGCCCTAAAACCGTTAAGTCCGCAAAATTGGTGGTCAAATTATATTTGCCGTCAACATTCAAGCTCATGCTGGGCCCCTGGGATTTAAACGTTTGCAGGTTTGCCCAGCCGTCTGCAAAGTTTATAACGCCTTCAAGCTTTTTAAAGTAGCTTGTGTTCTTTGAAGAAACAGAGGAAATTATTGAATTTAAGTTAAATTTAAACAAATTTTGCGAAATAAGGTTGCTTGCATACAAGAAGTTTTCAAACTTGATAAAATCTTCCATGTGCCCTTCTTGAACATTAAATTTGGCACTTCCGTTTAAAGATTTCATCTGCTGGTCAAACGTAGCGCCTTTAAACGATACTTTTGCAATGCCGTCTGCCGTGCCCGTTATAGGCACAACAACGCTGCCCATTGCTTTGCCGAATTTCGCAACATTAATATCTTTTGCACTCACATTAACATTTGTTCTCAATTGCGCCAAATGATAATCAATATCACCTGAAATTTTGCCGTCATACGCTGCTGCCTGCATATTTTTTATATTAAACAAATTATTTTTAAGGTCAAAATCAAAACCCACGTTTTGCGCGGATAAAGTGCCCGATTTTATATTGCCTATTGTGCCCCTGCCTTTTAAAATTTCAAAGCCCGCGGGTGCGGAAGGCCCCGGCGTTGTGGGGGTGTTGGGCATTGATGACATTAATTTTAAAAGTTCGTCGGAATCAAAATGGTTAGAATTAAAATTCAAAGAATTAATTCTAATTGCCTTTGAAAAATCGCTTGATATCTGTGCATCGCCCGAAAAATCAGATTTTGCAACTGAAATGCCCGAAGCCGACGCATCTATGACGCTTCTTTTAAAATCGAGTTTTAAATCCCCAATTTTTAAACCAAACTGCGGGTAATATAAATCCGCAACAGAAGCGCTGCCGCTTAAAACGGGTGAGGCTGCACTTCCCGATACTGCAATATTGCCTGAGGCGGCAAGTTTCAAATTGCCCAAAGCCCCCACGGTCATTGTGAGTTTTTGGGGAAGCGAGATATTTAAAGCGGCAATTGTGGGGTTTTTCTTATAAATTGAACCAATTTTGCCCTTAACTTCCGCTATTTTAGAGCCTTTTGAAAGTAAAGAAATGTCATTCAGGCTTAAATTATCGCCCGCTAAATTAATATCAAAATTTAAAATGTTTTCTAAGCCGTTAATTGTGTTAATATCAACAACGCTCACATAATTTTGCGGATTTGATGTAATTTTGCCTGTTACTTTTATATTGTTAAAATCGCCGTTCACATTAACCACGGCAGGCATTTTGCCCGCATACCTAATATATTTTTGATTTGGTTTATCAACAAGCTGCACAACAGAAGAAGGTGCAATATTGCCCTTAGCGTCAAAATTAAAATTCGGGTTTATCATATATTCTTCAATTTTGCCGTCCAGCGCGGCTTTGGTGTCGTCCAGGTAAATATCGGTTTGCGGTATATTTACAATCTTTGAATCGGCTTTCATATTCATTTTTGGAATTTTCAGATTAAATTTCGGCATTGTCATATGGCCTGTAACATTTGTGACATCAATATTTGCAATAAAATCCTTTTTATTCGGCACAGCTTTTATTTTTATGTTTTCAATATTCACAGGCATTGCAAGGCTTTTTATTATCATAGCAACATTTTGCACGTCAATTGAAGCATCCGGCGTAATTTTATCCAGTTTGCCCGTTAATTTAACCGCAATTTTAATAATACCGCCCCTAAAATCATAATCTTTGACATCGCTTGCCCTTATAACCTTTAGCTGTGTGCCAAGCCTCACAATATCCATAATTTTAATAGGGTCTGAATTAACATTGATGTTCAATTGCGAATTTGTTAAAATTTCGCCCTTAACGCTGAATTTAGAGCCGTTTAGAAAGGCGGATGTATCTTTTATTGTTAATTTGTTATTTGAAAAATCAAGCAAAGACACAATGTTTGTAACATTCAGCGCCATTTTTGGATATTTAAAAGAGCCTTCCTTCAACTCAGATTTTCCCTGCGATTGGATTTTTTTGCCGTCACTTTTCAAATTAAAATCGCAGGTTAAATATCCTGTTGTTTGGGCATTTTTCAAGTCATTTTCAATATTAAACATGTCAAAAACTGCCGCAGACAACTGCCTTATGTTATTTAAAGAAATCCTGTCGGTTTTGGCATTTAAATCAAGCTTAAGGTTTTTGCCTGTTTTTATTTTGCTATCCAACGCAATAAATTCATTTTGCGCCACATAAAGTTTTGCTTTTTTTATAATATCATTTCCTTTAAATTCAACTTGCGCAAAGCTTTTTGGCAATTGAACGGAATTGAGCGCCAGTGTTATATCAGAAATTTTAACTGTACCATCTGCCTTAAAATCCGATGTAACATCATTGATTTTTAAATCAGCCAAGATGTTTGCGTAAAAATTAAACTTTTCAAAATTTTCAAAAGGGTTGAAATCAATCATTTTAAATTCGGTTTCTTCCTTTTTTTGTGGTTTTTGGGCAATTTCGGGAAGTTTTGTTTGCAAATTGACATCAAAATCAATAAATTTTGCTTTCCTGCCTTCAAGCCCTAAAAAACCTTTTGTTTTAACCTTAAGAGGGCCGTTAAGCGATGCTAAATGTATCAAATTGCCTTTAGCATTTAACAAAAAAGTTTTTGAGGTGTTTTCATCCTTTAATTTAAAATTCAGCTCATCAACCACAAGTTTAATATTGCGAATTTCAACGGGCAATTGGGCTTCCTGCGCTTCATTTTGCGCTTTTGGCTGTTCGATAAAATAATCCATGATTGTATATTTTTTATTTTTGTCAAAAACAAGGGAAACATCCGCTTTTTTAACATAAATTTTATCTAAATTAAGGTGTTTTACTAAAAGTGTAGGCAAATTGATTTTAATGCTTGCGTTTTCTAAAAGCGCAAAATGCGCACCGTTTTTATATTTCAGGGCAATTTTATCGGCAGAAAGTTTGAGCGCCAAATCAAAAGTTGTTGAAAGTTTCGGGTTTTGCAGCTCAAAATCAAGTTTTGTATACTTTTTAAGCTCACTTTGCACGTTCGGAGTAAATTTATTTAAATCAACAAAAAAGGGAGCAATTAAAAAAACCGCATACAGTGCGGCTAAAATTCCAAAAATGCTTGACAGGGTAATTATTGCAGGCTTCTTAAATTTCACCCAATTTGCTTTCTTCCAAAAAACCATTCTGAATCCTTTCTAGATTTGCGTTAGTGAAATATTCGAAATACCGGAATTTCTTGCCGTATCCATTAATTTCACTACACTTCCGTGGGTTGAATCGCCTTGTGCTTCAATCATTAAGCCGTCTGTATAAACTTTTGCATTTTCCTGCAAATTGTTTGATAAGTTTTCAATAGTCACTTCTTGCCCTTCTATATAATATTTGTTGTCGGATGACACCATAACGGTTAAAATTTTGTTTTCCTTTTGCATGGCTTGTGCTTCAACATAATCCGGAACTGCCAAATTTAAGCCCTGCTGGTCAAGCATGGGCGCTATAACCATCATAATAATTAACAAAACCAAAAAGATGTCTGTTAAAGGCGTTATATTTATTTCGTTAAAAGATTGTCTTTTCACGTTACTTATCCTTTTTTTGCTCTTCTAATTTTCTTTGTTCTTTTTTGCTCAGGGGTTCTCCTGCAAGCACAAGTTTAACATATCCCGCTTCTTGGGCTGCGCGCATAATTTTCATAATTTCCGAACTTTTGGCTTTTTCATCGGCTCTTACAACAACCTGCTTTTCTTTTAATTTATCTTTTATCTCACCAAGTTTTGTGCTTAAGCCTTCTTCCGTCACCCTTTCGCCGTTTAAGAAAAGTCTTCCGTCAGATGTTAAAGATACCATAGCCTCTTTTTCTTCAATAGAAACACCTGAATTAATTTCGGGCATTACTATATTTTGGTCGATGCTCTGAAAGCTTGGCGCAATAACCATCATAATGATTAACAAAACCAAAAAGATGTCTGTTAAAGGCGTTATATTTATTTCGTTAAATGTGGCTTTTTTATCGCCGCTATTTAATTTCATTGCCATTTTTTACCCCTTAGATTGCAATTGTGCCGCTTTCGTCCAATTTAACTTCTTCGTCGGAATCAATAAAGCTTAAGAATACAAGCTTGATTAGTTTAAAGTCATTTTCAAAATGTGTTACAACGCTTTGGAAATAGTTAAATAAGATAACCGCAACAATCGCAACGCCTAAACCAAAAGCTGTTGCAATCAAGGCTGACGCGATACCTGTTGCAACCGCGGCAGATTGGTTGCCCGCAGTGGCAAGTTCCTGGAATGTGAAAAGAATTCTTACAACCGTGCCAAATAACCCCAAAAACGGTGCAACGGCGCCGATTGTACCCAAAACAGACAGATTCTTTTCAAGCTTTCTTGTGGCTAAACTTGCCGAAATATCATAGCCTCTTGAAAAACCTCCGCGCTGTTCTGTATAAATTCTTAGAGCTTCATCAACCATTTCGCTTATAATACCGCCTAATTGAGCCGAAAGCCTTTTGGCAGCACCAATGTTGTTTTGCGAAAGAGTTTTTTGAAGTTCTTGAATAAATTCGCCGATACTTCTTTCGTTTTTCTTGTAGTAAATAAATCTGTTAATTGCAACCGCAATAACCAGGAACGAACAAATGAAAATCGGGGTTAGCACTGCCCAATCCATTTTAATCGATTCAATAAATAAGTTCATAATTTTATCCTCATATTTCTTCTAACATTTTTTATCTGTAAGTTGCCCCTAATACGTTATAATCGAATGTAAATTCTATGTCAATACGATCTCCCTTAAATTCAGGGGGCAGGGATTTAAAGGGTGCTGTTAACTGTACGGCAGATTTTGCAGCCTGGTCGCTTGCGGGCTGGCCCGAACTTTTTAAAGTTCTCATTGAAATTAACCTGCCGTCGCGCCCGATTGTGAAAAGTACAACAACTCTTTTGGAAACATCCCCTTTGGGCGGATTCCAGTTCCTTTTAATTCTGCGCTCCAATTCACGCATATAAGGACCCCAATCGGCTTGTTTTAAAGCATCTATACCCGGAGGCCCCGAAGGATTACCCGGGCCCGGATTTCCCAAACCGCCTGAGCCGTAACCGCCTGAGCCGTCTCCGCCGGTGCCTGTGCCGCCGGTGCCTGTCCCGCCTCTTGTGCCGCTGCCGGTACCTGTGCCGCCAGACCCTTTACCTGTTGAAAATTGAGGAGC
>CAZYYK010000038.1:0-14693 GCA_964651135.1 uncultured Gammaproteobacteria bacterium
ATTTCCAAATTATGCTCATCCGCTATTTCTTTTGCGTACTGCGCAACTTTTGTAGGCGTTAAAACGCCCGCAGGCTCATTAATCAAATCTTTTGCAAAATTCAGAGAATTATTTATAATCACTGCCCTTTTAATAATTTTGTTTACAATGGTCTGCTTTACTTCGTTTTCCGCCAAAAGCACAAAATTCGCTATTTTTGAAGGATTTTTTTTGCTTTTATATTTGTTAAAATCGTAAGCACCCACCAAAACACCTTCCGCTATTGCATTTGCGCAGGGGATATATTTATTTTCAAAGTGCTGTGAGCCTAAAATTTCGCAGTAAACAGTTTTCGGATTTGCCATACTATCGCACTGTTTATAGATTTTTGCACTTAATTCCCTTAATTTATCAAGGCTGAATTCATTTTTTTTGCCCAGGCCCGCAAGTAAAATTTTATTTATCCCAAAATCACTCTGGAAATTGTTTAACTGGTAAGTATCTAAAAATTTGCCCTCGAACCCTTCTTTTTTTAAAACAAAATCAGATATCAAACCGCCTGTTTTTTTATCAATTTTTTGAGCAAGTTTGCTCAAAGTGTTGTCTTTTTGAAAAACACCCAAAATTAAAATGTCGGAATTTATTTGTTCAATGGTTTCATGTTTTGCTGAAAGTTTCATGATTTTCTCCGTTTCCAAAAACAAGTATACCACCCGCGGCAACAATTTTACAAGTAATTTGCTTTTATTAATTCAATTGAACGATTCGCCAACAGAGTGTTTCTTAATTCCTTATTTTTGCGCGTTTTCCTGTCCATATCCGCAGGTGCTATAATTCCCCAATTCGAATTAACGGGCTGAAAATTTTTGTGACCGCCAAACGTAATATATTCTAAAAGAGCCCCGAGCATTGTTTGAGGGGGCAGGGTTAAAAGTTCTTGCCCTTGAAGCTTGCGCGCCATATTAATGGCGGCAAAAAGCCCCGTTGCAATGCTTTCGTTGTACCCTTCCACCCCTGTTATTTGCCCCGCAAAGAAAAGCCTCTCATGGTTTTTGGCTTCAAGCGTAGGGTTTAGAATTTTTGGCGAATTAATAAAAGTGTTTGCATGCATAACGCCATAGCGCACAATTTGGGCGTTTTCAAGCCCCGGAATTGAAGATATAAGCCGCTTTTGCTCTCCCCACTTTAAATTTGTCTGAAAACCGACCAAATTATACAATGTCGCCGCTTTATCATCCTGCCTTAACTGCACAACGGCATAAAATTTTTCCTCAGGTATTCTTTCATCGCGCAAGCCCACAGGTTTCATAGGCCCAAAGCGCAAAGTATCAATGCCGCGCGAAGCTAAAACTTCAACAGGCAGGCAGCCTTCAAAAAATTTTGCCTCGAAATCCTTCAATTCCGCCTTTTTTGCGTTAATTAAAATTTCATAAAAATTAAGATATTCTTCTTTTGTCATTGGGCAATTTATAAAATCAGCTTCGCCTTTATCCCACCTGGATGCCCAAAAAGCCTTGTCAAAGTTAATGCTATCTTTGGTCACAACAGGGGCAATGGCGTCAAAAAATCTGAAATTTTCTTCTCCGGTTATTTTTTTAATGTTAAGCGCAAGAACATTTGATGTTAAAGGGCCGGATGCAACAATTGCGGGGCAGCCCAACGGAATTTCTTTTATTTCTTTTCTTATTAAAGTGATATTCGGATTTTCTTCAACAAGCCTTGTAACTTCCGTGCAAAACCCTACTCTATCTACGGATAACGAATTGCCCGAAGGCACTTTCATTTTAAATGCAAGCGGCATTAGGGCTGAACCCAAAAGCTTCATTTCTTCTTTTAAAAGCCCTGAGGCCGAAGTTAAATTAACAGCCCCCAAAGAATTTGAGCACACAAACTGCCCAAGCCCTTCGCCTTGATGCGCGCCTGTTTGAACATCGGGGCGCATTTCAAAAAGTTCCACCTCAAACCCCTTATTTGCAAGATATATTGCCGCCTCACAGCCGGCAAGCCCGCCGCCTATAACCTTAATTTTTTGCATAAAAATATTATAACACGCAGGCTTTTAGAACTCTACATCTTCCTCCAGCACTATAAATAATATATCGCTGGGGCGTATGGTTGTGTGCTCCCCGAATTCATATTCGCCCGAAGGCACATATTGCAAATACCCTTGCGGGAAGCTTATTAAATAAGGACGCACTTTTGAAGGGTGAACAGTATAGTTATAAGAAGCAGGCGCTGCAAGCCCCCCGCCTATCATTGATTGTCCGCTCATCTGAACAATGCCGTTTATTTTTTTAACCCCGCCGCCGGGCAAATAAAGTTCTGTTACGCGTATGCTGAAAGCCCCGTTAATTCCCTGTATGGGAAGCTTTAAAAAATCTATATGCCCCTTTAAAACGGAGTTGAAAGGAATAACTTTTTTCTCCCCTATCCACAAATCCGCAGGGTTAATAAAAGTAACAACATCACCCTGTTGATTTAACATTGTTGAAATTGTTTCATTAGGATAAACCCTTATAAAACTGCCCTTTGGCATCGTGGCACCAAGGCAAAAGGGTAACGACAGGAGTATTAAAATTAAAAATATTTTTTTCATTTCCGTCCGAAATAATTTGAGTTTTTTTACTACCTCTATTATAATTAATTATATGAAGTTTTCCAAAAAAAACAAGTTATTAATTTTATCAGCAGTTTTCACGATTTTATTCTTGTTGCTATTGTATTTCAATTTGGGGAAAATTTTTTCACAGTTTTTTAAAATTCAAGACATTGAAAAGCAGCTTGAAAACCAAACAGGGCTTGAATTCCAAATTATCTCACCGCAACTTAACACAACAAAAACATTCTGCTTCAATATAAGTTTCCAAAACCTGACTATTTCCACAAAAAGCGATGAAAAGCTTTTTGTTGCGGATAACACAAGTGTAAAAGTTGAAATTATTCCTTTAATTTTTAAAAGAATTCACATAAGGGGTATTTCTTCCGATTTAATTCAGGCAAATATTTCAAGAGATAAAAACGGCGTTTTTGAAATCGAAAAATATTTTAACAAAAAAAACAATCTCGATTTCAAGATAAACTGTGCCAAAGCTAACATTGCCGTTAAAAATTACCTGTTATTTTTTAAAGATGAAAAGCACAATTCCAAAATAGCGCTTGCGGGCAAAAATTTGATTTCGCATAAAACAGATTTTAAAAAACGAATTAATTTCAAAACCACGGGCGAAATTATAGTTAACGGCGTAAAAATACCGTTTTCCTTTGATATTGCCACAAAAGTGCCCGTGGTAAAGTATTTTGGAAGCAAAAATTTTAAATTAAATGCAGAAATTTCAAATCTTGATTTAAGCAAAATTGCTCCTTATATATATGAATTAAACCCAAAAGTCAGCGCCATTAAAGGTTTTGCCGATTTTAAAATATCCACAAAAAGAAGTTCCGGAGAAAATTTAATTTTAGTATCTTCAAAAACAAAGGGGCTTTTGGTTGAATTTCCTTACGAAAAATTTAAGGGCACAGTTAAAAACGAAGCCGAATTAAATTTTAATTCAAAACTAAAAGCCGACAAAAACATTTTGGATATTGAAGAATTGGAGATTTTATCCAAAGGAATAAATTTAGCCATACAGGGCAAAATTAAAGATTTTTCAACCAAAAAAGCCAAGGGCGATTTAGAAGTTATTATCAAAAATTCGCAATTAAACAATTTAATTTCCCTTGTGCCCGATAACATTGAAACGCCGCATGACAGTATCAGAAAAATCAAGTTGTACAACGGGCACAGCCTAACGGACGGCACTTTGCAAATTAAAGGAACGCTTTTAATACCGGAAATTTACGGCAAAATAAATTTTAAAGAAATCTATATTTTAAATAAAGACCCGAAAATTCCATACGCGGGGGGCTTTTGCGAATTTAAAAAAGACAATATTGATATAAATTTCCGTGTCCCCGTAAGCGAAACGCAGTGGGTTGATGTAATTGGAAATGCCGAACTTTATGACGCGCAATTGGGCAAATTCAGAATAACTTCATCCGACGCGGTTGATTTAAAAACAACTCACACCTTGCTTATGCCCATACGCGATACCGTGGGCTTCTTGTTGGGGCCTTTACCTGTTATGAAATTAACAGGCACGGGTTCTATTGATATTACAACCGAAGGAAGCCTTAAATTTGCAAAAATAACAGGCTGGTTTGCCTTTAAAAACGCAAGCACCACCATTCAAGGGTTTAACGCATGGCTTGAAGATGCAGAAGGCAAAATTGATTTTAAAGGTGAAAAAATGTTTTTTGAAAACTGGCATGCAAAGCTAAAGGGCGCTGATGTCAACGTTAAAGGTGATGCCGATATGCAGGGCAATATTGATATGGATTTTATTATGCAGAAGGTGAATTTTAAAGACGCGCTTGAAATTGCAAAAACAAGCGACATTATAAAACCTTATACGCAGGGCGTTGAAAACCTTCAAAACCCGAGCGGTAAAATAGATTTTTGGCTTAATTTAAAAGGCAGGCTGCTTAATTTTGAAATAACAGAAATTATGGAAACCCTGAAACCGCACGGTGATGTGAAATTTTACAATGCGGGTTTTCAGCTGAAAAAAGCCTTAATTGAGCTGACATCAGGCTATATTACTTACGGCGAAAATTACACAGCGGATTTAAAAGCAAAATTGCACAATTCGCCCCTTTCAATAAAAGGTTCAATTACCCCCAGAAAAACAAGGCAGGGTGTGGATTTAGAAATTGCGGCGGATAAAATTTCATCCGACGATATTTATGAGCTTCTCTTGGAAGATGGCAATAAAGCCAAAAAAATTAAGTTTTATATGTCTGCAAACACAAAAATAACGGGCGATATACCTTTAAATATCAATGAAATAACGCTTGATAAAATTAAATTATCGGGCTGGGTAAAGGGTGTAAATAAAGAAGATTCAACCCTGCGCTTCAGTTCAAACCCCGTAAAATTAGAGGGGCAAAAGGCCATAATAGAAAACTTGAAAATAGGCTATTTGAATTCAAACGTAACCCTAAATGGTACGGTAAACAAGCTTATCGGGGGCAAAGACAACAAGCTGCATGAACACTTGCAGGTAAGTTTAAGAGATTTTAACTTTGAAACACTTATAAAATTTCTGGAATTATCGCAAAATCCCCTGTACAAAAAGCTTGTGGATGATTTTTCCGATTACAAAGGAACTTTAACGGGCGATTTTAGCGTTGCCAACGGAAAATTCAAGGGAAATGTTACGCCTTACGATTTGAGCGCTTTTTCAAAAATTTATAACACAACTTTTGCCTTAAAAAGCGGCGAAATTTTACTTAACGGAACAAATTTAAAGTTACGCGCCTTTAATTTAATGCTCGGGGACACACCTTTTTATATAGATACATCATTGAAAGATTTCACGGGCAAAACCGAAATAAGGTCCACTTTTTCAACAAATTTGTCTTCAGGTGCCATGGATAAGTTTGTAAATTCAAAACTGGCTTACCCCATAAAAGTGAACGGGGAAGTGGCGCTTCGCGGCAAACTTACCGGCTTTAGCGACAATTACACGGTGGATGGAGCCTTGAGCCTAAACCCCGGTGACGATTTAACATATATGGGTGCAAATTTCGGAGATTTGGAGAGCAAAAGGGAAATAAGGGCAAATATTAATTTCGCGCAAAACACCGCCAAAATAAACAATTTAGGCTATATCAAATACGTTGTTTCCCAAAATAATAAAACATATGCGCTGAATATGATAAGAATTATGGGCGATATTAAAAAAGAAGGCAGTGAGATAATTTTAAATAATGTAAAAATTAAGACCCTGCATTCAATTACCGCAAAAATATTCAACATTTGTTTTAAAAAATCCGTTTTGAAACAGGGGGTTTTTAATTGCGATCTTAATATAGAAGGTAACATAAAAACGCCGAAAATCACAGGAAATGCCAACTTTAAAGATATAAACATCCCCCTTTACGATTTAAAAATCCACGATATTGACCTCACCTTGAATAACGACACAATAAACGGGCTTTTCAGCGGTAAAACCTACGAATCGGATATCAAGGCAAACATTACGGCGCAAAACAGTTTGGCGCTTCCCATTGTTATTAAAGACGCGCAGATAACTTCAAATACAATAGATTTGGCGCATTTTGTGGATGAACTTACAAGAATATCAAAATTGCAAAAAACGCCCGATGTTACACAACAGGGCACGGATATTGTTTTAAACCCGAATGATATAATAATTGAAAAAGGCTCTGTGAGCGCGCAAAACGTGAAACTTTACAGCACAAACGCTACAAATCTGAGTGCAAAATTTTCACAACCCAAAAACCAAAATTTAAAGGTTGAGGATATGGTTTTTGATATAGCAGGCGGAAAAATAACAAGCATGGGCACTTTTAACTTTGAAACAGTTGAGCTCAATTTAAAATCCAAAATCGAAAATTGCGACGCCAACACCCTTGCCACAAACTTTTTGGGCACGCCAAACCAAATTTTTGGCACAATGAACGGCGATGTTGTATTCAGCGGAAAAAATTTAAACACTCAACAGGGGCTTGGCACAATAAAATCCAAGGCAACTTTTGAGGTTTTAGACGGTAAAATGCCCAAACTGGGCTCTCTTGAATACCTTCTAAGGGCGGGGAACCTTTATAAAAGCGGAATTTTGGGCTTCACGCTCAACAACTTAATTGAAGTATTAATTCCTTATAAAACCGGCGATTTTAAATCAATAAAAGGGATGCTGAGCGCCCAAGACGGCTTTGTGAACAATGTTGAAATATTTTCAAAAGGTGAAAACCTGAGCATATTTTTGCAGGGAAATTATGATTTAATCAGCAAAAACGCCGACCTTGTGGTTTACGGCAGATTATCAAAAAAGGTAAGCAGCGTTTTGGGCTTTGTCGGAAATGCAAGTGTAGGCTCAATTATAAACATATTTAACGCAAGCAAAACCATTGATTTAACCGAAAGCGAAATTATCCAAAACATAAATAAAATTCCGCTGATTGACATCTCCCCCGAAGATTACAGGGTGTTTACCGCAAGAATTATAGGCGATTTAAACAAAGACAATTACGTTAAAACATTTAACTGGCTGAATTAGGCTTGCCATATCCCAAATTTAATTGTAAAATAAATTTAAAGGGGAAAGAGAAGATGAAAAAAATTTTTACGCTTTTTGTAATAGCGGTATCCGCAATTTTGACAACTGCCTGCGTCAATAACAAGGCTATTGAAGAGCTGAACCAAAAGGCTCTGGGGTATTTAAAAAAAGGGGATGTGCAAACTGCTATCTCGCGCCTTGAAGCAAGTTTGGATTTAGACAGCTCAGTTTTTGCAACACGCTATAACCTTGCTGTGGCTTACATTGAAGCGCAAGACTACACAAAAGCGCATGAACATCTGCAAGAAGCGCTTAAATTAAACCCCGAAAACCCTGATGTTTATTATTCGCTGGGCGTTGCGCAAGAAGGCATTGCGCGCAATATTTTAGATGGCAAAGGCGATACGCAAGAAACTGCCGATACCGTTGTTGATTTACCTGTTTTAAGCACAGAACAAATTGCGCAGGGCATAGGTTTTTTGGAAGAATCGATTAAATCTTTTGAAAAATATCTTCAGCTTAATGAGACAGCACCCGATAAGCAAGACGTTTTAAGCGAAATTGAAAGCATCAAAGGGCTTATTGACAAATACCAAACATCGGGTGTGCAATGATATCCCCGCAATCGCCTTTTGCATTCAGTGTTTTTGGCCACTCTATAAGGTATTATAGCATTTTTATGGTGCTTGCAATGGTTTTGGGCTGCTTAACCGTATATTTTATAACAAAAAAATATTACAAAAAAATTAACCCCGAAATTTTATTTGACCTTTTCCCCGTGCTTTTAATATCAGGCGTTTTGGGCGCAAGGTTTTATTATGTGCTTTTGAACTGGGGGCATTTTTCGCGTCATATAAATGAAATTTTATTAATTCAAAATGGCGGAATTTCAATCCACGGAGCAATTTTGGGCAAAATAAAAAAACTGCCAATCTTGCCCTTGGCCGATGTTGTGTCTTACGGGCTTATTTTGGGGCAGGCTGTTGGGCGCTGGGGCAATTTTTTTAATTCAGAGGCATTTGGCACACCTTGTGAGCTACCCTGGAAAATGTATGTGGCGCGCGAATTTCGCCCAATTCAATATATTGATTATTCCTATTTTCACCCCGCTTTTTTATACGAATTTATCTGGGATTTGCTTGTTTTTGCCGCCTTATTTTTTATTGTACGGAAAATGGCAAAAAATAAAGCAGGGATTGTGTTTTTTGCGTACATCGGGCTTTATTCTTTGGGAAGGTTTTTTATAGAAATGATTCGCACGGACAGCATTTTAAACATCGGCACAATTCCCGCGGCACAAATTGTTTCCGCTTTGGGTATATTAATTTCCGCGGCTGGAATTATAATTTTAAATAAGAATATCGGCAAAAGCGTTTAGGATTTTCAATTTTTCGGGGTCATTTTTAATAAAGTTTATCTTGGCTAAAGCCTCTTTATGCAGCTCTTTTGCGGATGTTTTATCATCAAACTTAAAAAGCTCCTGGGGCGATATGTCCAATATTTCAACAATCTTCTCCAATGTGCCCATTGTCATAAAGCCTTTTCCTGTTTCAATAAGGCTTAGGGATGTCGTTGAAATATCAATATTTTCCGCAAATTTCTCCTGGCTGTACCCTTTTATTTTACGGAGTTTTTTAATTCTGTCGCCAAGCATTTTTTGTATGTTTTTAACCATTTTTGCCCCTTTCGTTTCCCCATGTTATTTTGTTAAAGTGAATTTAAAAACAATATTTAACTTGTTGACACTTTAATTTAAATATGGTAATATTAGTCCCATGGAAAATAAGACAGGATTTACATTGGCGGAAACGCTTATAACGCTTGCAATTATAGGAATAGTGGCAGCGCTTACAATCCCTTCTGTTGTTCGCAATTATCAAAAACAACAGACTGTTACAAAACTTAAAAAAGTATACTCCGCCCTTTCAAACACAACAAACCTTGCAATAGCAGACAACGGACCTATTGCAGGGTGGGAAGTGAAAAATAATGACGAAGGCGGCATAGGACAGGGCTCAATAGATTTTGCAAATAGATACCTAATTCCATACTTAAAGGTATCTAAAAATTGCAAAAATGATAGTGGTAGCGGTTGTATTTTTTGGGATACCTCTCTAAATACAACCTTGGTACACAGTCTTAGTCCTGATTGGGCAAGATTTTTTCTAAACGATGGAACCTTTATAGCAATTAATACAACTATAAACGAAACTTATACAAGAGCAATGATTGCGGTTGATTTAAACGGACAGAAAAAACCAAATAGAAATGGTAAAGACATATTCTATTTTAACTATTATACCAATAATAATTTCAGACCCCAGCTTAACGGAAAATTTACACCTGATGCATTACCTGAGGCCGACAGAGAAGCACTTCTGAATTACGGTTCCTACTGTTGTAATAAAGAAAAAACTGGGCATTGGTGCGCTGCGCTTATTATGAAAGACAGCTGGCAAATTAGTGATGATTACCCCTGGAATTAAAGCCCTGTTTGCCTTATTGCTTCATAAACCCCCACTGCAACTGAATTTGCAAGGTTAAGGCTTCTTGTGCCCTCTTTCATGGGCAATTTTACGCAGTATTTCGAATTTGCCGCAAGTAAATCTTCGTTTAACCCCCTTGTTTCAGGGCCAAACACCAAAAAATCGCCCTTTTTATAGGTTACATCGCTGTATAACTTTTTTGCTTTTGTTGTAAAATAGTAAAAATCAGCGTCTTTTGAAGCTTTCATCTTTAATTCATCCAAACTTACAAGGTGTTCAATTTCAACCTTATCCCAATAATCAAGCCCGCTGCGCTTCAAGCGTTTATCGGTTATAACAAAGCCCAAACGCCCTATTAAATAAAGTTTTGCACCCGTGCAAGCACACAGGCGCGCCACATTGCCGCAATTTTGCGGAATTTCAGGCTCATACAAAACAACGTTTAAAAAATCACTACTTTTTGGCATCTTCAAAAAATCTCTTGCTTTCAAAAATAACGGGAAGCCCACGCAAAACGCAAAGAACAACCGCAATATAGGCGCAAATAACGCCTGTTTCAAAAAGCATTTCGTTAAATGGAATTTGGGGCATTTTCCCTGCTATAATAAGGAAAAACGCCAATGCCTTGACAAGTGCATAGGTGAAGCGCGAAAAGTTGGACGCCACAATAAATTTGGCAACGGGATTTTGCATCATTGTAGTATCGCCAAAGGCGGTAAAACCCTGTGCAAGAGCAAGTGAGCGCAGGGAATCCGTTACAATTCCGCGCGTTAAAACAATAACAGGCACAAGAACACTCAGCCACCCCAGAGCGCAAAAAACCACCCAGTAGAGGTTTTCAACAATTCTATCACCCATAATGTCAAGCACAGCGCCCAGTTTTGAGCTTTCATTTAATTTTCTTGCAACATACCCGTCAAGCCCGTCAAACCACATAACAAAAACCGTCAAAACAAGCGATATCCAATAATTTTGCGGGTTTGTAAATAAAATTCCCATAGCTAAAAATGCCAAAATAATCCTTGAAATTGTGATAGTATTTGCCATTATTTTAACTCCTCATATAAATTTTTTGCCACTTCTTCAACACAATGTTTTTCCGAAAGCATTATTTTAACTTCCCTCAAACCTTCGATTTGTGCATCTCTTGCAGCTTTGTCATTTAAAATTTTTATAGCACCCTGCGCTATTTTTTCAGATGTTGAGTCAAACATCAAAAATTCTTCCACAATATTTTTACCCGTTATAATGTTTACAAGGCAAGCTTGTTTAACGGCGCGCAAGAGCAAATAAACTAAATAGAAAAAAATAGGCCCCCGATAAGCAATAAGCATAGGTGTTTCATAAAGTGCCGCTTCAA
The DNA here is from genome assembly GCA_964651135.1 of uncultured Gammaproteobacteria bacterium. Lineage (GTDB taxonomy): Bacteria > Cyanobacteriota > Vampirovibrionia > Gastranaerophilales > Gastranaerophilaceae > CAYYBA01. The sequence goes on from CAZYYK010000038.1 coordinate 10,947, forward strand.
GCGCCACTGTGCCCGACGCCAGAATTAAAGCGTCAGAAACGCTTAAAAGTGCCTGGTTTTCGCCCTTTATAACCTTAAAATCTTTCAATTTGCCCTTAAAAACACTATCAGGCAAATTGGGCGCATGCGAAAACGCCACTTGAACATCAGGGCAAGCGTTTTGCACAATTTTTGCAGCAGCAATAAAATCATCCAGCAAGTATTTAATTTCAAATGCGCGCGACCCCGGGAAAACCGCCAAAAGCCTTTTTTTGCTATCCAAATTATGGCGCGCAAAAAAATCTTCCCTGTTTGCTTTGGGCGCAAGTTCCTGTATTAAAGGGTGCCCCACGTATGTTGCTTTTATGCCCGCCTTTTCATACATTTGATTTTCAAAAGGAAAAATCGTAAAAACGTGCTCTATGTTGCGTTTTATGGTTTTGAGCCTCCATTTTCTTGAAGCCCAAACCTGCGGCGGTATAAAATAAAAACATCTAAAACCCGCACGCTTCAAGGGTTTAGAAAGTACCAAATTAAATGTTCCGTAATCTGTCATTAAAATTAAATCGGGTTTATAGGAATTTTTTAAATAGTCCAAAACCCTTTTGCCTAAAGAAAAGTGGTCTAAAATGATTTTTGGCGTAAGGCCCACTTTGCCCATTTTGCTGTGGTTTGAAAAAAGCTTCACGCCTGCATTTCTGAGGTTTTCACCCCCAATGCCTTCTATTTGCAAATCAGGGTTTAATTTTAAAAGCTCACGCACAACCCCGCTTGCGTGTTTGTCGCCCGAATATTCGCCTGTGATTACAAATAATTTTTTCATACCGCAACAATTACCATGTTGTTTTTATCGGCATAAGCTATCATTTTCTCTTGATCAACAATGATGGTTTCACCTTCCTGAAGCGCCAAAACCCTTGCGCCGTAGTGCTTCATAACTTTTAGCGTTCTTGGCCCGACTGTGGGAATATCAAAACGTTTATCCTGCTGGGGTTTTGCAACTTTAACCACCACAGCCCCGCGCCCGCGCGCAAGCTTAGCCCCGCGTTTAATGCACTTGTCCGTTCCTTCAATTGCTTCAACCGCTAAAACCATTTTATCTTTCATAACAACGCTTTGCCCGATATCAAGCTTGCCGATTTCATACGCTGTTTTGTAACCGTATTCAATATCGATTTTTTCTTCATCCGTAGGTTCACGCTTTGTTAAAGTGCCTTTTTGCACCATTAAACTTTTTATAAAAATTGTTTGATCCAAAATCGTAACGCCTATTTTTTCAAGCTCCTCAACTATTTTAAGCATAACATCGTCATCATTAAGCCTTGGCATTTCTTTTAACAGTGCAAGAGCCGTTGAATCAAATTTGGGACGTTTAATTATCATTGTTTTTGAAACTTTGCCCAAAAAAGTCAGCTGTTTGATACCTTCTTCAGCCAAAGTTTTCTTAATGGCGTTCAGCTGCCCGCAGCCGAAAGAATAAACTTTTTTGCAATATTTGGTAAGTTCCCTGTGGTTATCCGAGGATAATGAAATTGCTATAACCTCAAGTCCGTTATTTTTGGCATTTTGCGCCATTTTAACCGGTAATTCGCCGTCACCCGCTATTAAGCACTGCTTTTGTTCCAGTTTGATATTCATCTAATCTATAAACTCCATACTATCTTTTTCAGAAGAGCCCACAATGCTTGTTTTAACATTGCCGTCAGCATAAAATTCCTTAGGGTGCATAATCATCTTAATTCTGTCTGCCTCTACCGTGCTTTGGTTTTGCGTAATTTTTGAACGCCCCGTAAACACAACGGTGTTTGGCTTTTTTGTTTTTTCATCGGTGAAAAGCTGCGCTTTTGGGCCCTGGGCAATATAATCTTTATAAATTATTTTAACCTTGCCGCCCGCAATAACGGTTCTTTTTATTCTGTGAAGCTGTTGATATTTGGCTTCAATATAAATTTTTGAACCGTCTTCAAAAGTTAAATCGGAAGACGTGTTGCCTGAAACTTGAAATTCTTCTTTTGAAGGGTCATATGTAAATTTGTTTCCTTTTATGATATTTGCGCCCTCTTTCATAACCACATGCCCCATAAGTTCAAGATAGTTGATATCGCCGTTTTTATCAATAACGGCATAGGCTTCATCCGAATAAGTTTGGGCATCTTGATAGTTTATTATAACCCCTTTGTGCGCCCTCATTTCTTTGGTACGTGTGTCGTATTCCTGGCTTTCCGCCGTAATGGTTATAAGCGGCTGCCTGTCTTGCATCATAATGGATTGCGATTTGCCAAGCGCCAAAACATTTTTCTTAATAAGCGAAACTTTTATGATATCGGCCTTAATTTCATGCTTTTTGCTGCCTTTTTCCTGATATGCGTAAGGGTTATCAAAAAATGTTGCCAAAGAAGGCTTCTTGGTTGCAGGGTCAAGGTCCAGTTCTGCACGCGGGCTTTGCACCTTTACATCTCCCACCTGCACTTTTACATCCCCTTCAAAAAACCCTTTGTTGATATCCGCCTTAATTACCTGTTTTTTGGCTTCTATGGTAACATCTGCGCTAAAAACACAGGAAATACCCGATAAAATTATAATTAAAACTAACAGTGTCTTTTTCATTTTGTTTTCTTCTCCATTTTGTTTTCTTCTTCATATAAACGTGTTTGGCTGTTGCCCGTAATTTTAAAATAGGTTAAATCAACATTGAAAACAGCCTTGTCGCTTTTGGTTATAAGTTCATTGTTGCGGTTAATCTGCACATTGCCGATAGCTTCAATGTCTTCGTCTTTGCCTTTCCAGATAATTCTGTCCGCCAAAATTGAAGAGCCGTCTTTGGCAACGGCTAAAACATTGCCGCTTAGAATAATAACCTTGTCTTCTTCCGCATACGTGCCTTTGGAGGCTTCAAAGCTTAAAATAACTTCTTCGTTTTCATCGTAAAAATTTCCTATAATATCTTCCAGGGTTATAATTTCTCTGCCGCCTTCATAACTGCCCTTTTTAGCGTAAAGTTCCCAGTATTTTTTGGCGTTTTTGGTTTCGGTTAAAACAAGGTTGGAAACATCCACTTTTTGGGATTGCTTAAGCGCATGATCGGTTTCTTTGCCTATATTTCTTGTCACAAACCAACTCCACGCGAAGCCAAAAGAGCAGATTGCGAAAATTGAAACAAAAACAATTATATAAACTTTTTTCTTGTTAAACATACCATTTAATTTTAGCATAAAAAAACGTTTTAGGCTTATTTTAACAACAATTTACAAACTGTTCCCGCCTGCTTCGCGGGCTTTTTGTTAAGATAACTTCTCCCGTATCAAATTTTAAATAAGCGCAGACAATTTCAAAATCACCTTTGTCGTACGCGTTTTTTAACAAAGACGAACGCCCCAAAAGCCTGTCTTTTTCTAAAATTGTATAATTTTGAACTATTTGATGGAAACTGTCGGCACTTTTATCAAGAATATCATAAACGGATTTCGCCAAAACCCCAAATTTTTCAGGCTCTTTTGGGTAAATGCTTTGCGCATATTTTATAACGCCGCAATCGTCATGTCCTAAAATCAAAACCAGAGGCACTTTTAATGCGTCAATGGCATATTCAATACTCTCTAAAATATTAGGCCCTATCACAGCTCCGGCGCTTCTTATCACAAATAAATTGCCAAAACCTGTGTTAAAAACAAATTCCGGCACAACCCTGGAATCTGAACAGGTTATAACGCAGGCAAAAGGGTTTTGTTCAAAACGCATTTTTTCAAGTGTTTTGGGGCAGCGTCCGTT
>CAZYYK010000039.1:0-14662 GCA_964651135.1 uncultured Gammaproteobacteria bacterium
CTTCTGCCCCTTTTTGAAGCCTTCTTCAACTTCGCACACTTCCCAGCGCTGAAGGTGGCGAATTTCAACGGCGCAATTTTCAATAACGCCCGCCATAAGTGCAAGGGCAGACATATAATTTGCGTGCCTGTCGCGCGCTATAACCTGTGTTGAAATTTTAGCACTCTTAAGCCCCAAAATTTCGCAGGTAATTTTTTCAACTTCAGGGTCAACATTTGAATATGTGCCCACAGGGCCTGAAATTTGCCCGACCAAAATTTCATCAAGCGCTGCTTCAAAGAGTTTTTTGGCACGCTCAAACATATCAACCCAATTTAAAAGCTTAAAGCCGAAGGTTATAATTTCTGCCCCTATGCCATGCGAGCGGCCGATGCAAAGAGTGTGTTTATGTTTTTGCGCCAAAGCTTTCACGGAATTTATAACTTCATCTAAATCATCTAAAATTAATTTTGCCGCATCTTTGATTTGAAGCGCAAAGGCTGTATCTATAACATCTGAACTTGTAAGCCCCATGTGGATATAGCCTGCATTTTCGGGGCCCGTAAATTCATTGACGCTTGTTAAAAACGCAATCATATCATGGTTTGTGGTGCGTTCAATTTCATCAATCCTGTTAACATCAAAAGCGGCTGTTTTTTTAATGTGCTCAAGCGCCTCAAGGGGAATTTTACCCAGCTTATGATACGCTTCACACACGGCAATTTCAACTTTGAGATAATAGTTAAATTTGCTTTCCAATTCCCAAATTTTTGCGGCAGGTTTGTTTGAATATCTTTCAATCATAAAACAATTATAACACGAAAAAATTATTGAATTTCTGTTTGTTTTTTAAATATTATTTTGTAACCCAAAGCTTCGGCAAGTTCCTGTGCTTCATTGTATTTCATTGTGTTATAGCGAATTTTTTTGGCAAGGCTGTCGGGCGTCATTTTTTTGCCTGTTTTTTCTTCATAAAGCTTTGCTGCTTCTTTAATTAAAATGTTTTCTTCTATGAATAATTTTTTAATATCTTTTTGGATGCTCATAATCTTATTTTATATTTTAAAAGCCAAAATTTGACTTTAAAAATAATAATTGTTATAATAAAAGCAATAAAAAGATTATTTATTACAAATAAAGATTAAATAGCTTAATAAAAGGATATAAAGTTGGAAAAAACGGGCTTTACCCTTGCAGAAGTACTTATCACCCTTGCCGTAATCGGCGTTGTGGCAGCGCTTACAATTCCTGCGGTTGTGAAAAATTACACAGAAACAGCCCTAAAAACCCAGCTTAAAAAATCTTATTCCTCCTTAAATCAGGCTTTCAATAATACCCTCCTTGAATTTGGAGGAACGGTTGAATGCTATCATGGGAGCATTACTAGCGCTTCCACAGACTGCTCGGCGTTTAGTCCTAAATTTCTTGAAAAATTGAGGGTTATAAAAACCTGCGAAGGTGACACCGTTGCAAAAGGCTGTCTTCCAAAGTATTCAAGCTACGGTACGGGCGGTGTGGACGGAAACGACTGCACAACAGGTTTTACCGAAGCAACCGTTAGAGGTGGCAAAGCCTGGATTTTGGCAGACGGCTCTGTTGTTTTTCGAACAAGTTCTTGGAATTCTTGGTCAGGCTGGATATATGCCGTAGACATCAATGGTATTAAGCCGCCCAACAGACCGGGATATGACCTTTTCGGATTTTTATTTTATAAAAATCAAACGAAAAACGCATACGTTATAGGCAGCCACAGCTGTGTACCATACGAAGCCGGCGGCGGTTATTTGAATGATGCCCTTAAAAAAGCTTATTCAAAGTGATTTAGATAATCTTTTCTTTAATCGCTTTTACAGCAGCCTGCACCCTGTCATCCACGCAAAGTTTTTGCAAAATACTGCAAACATGCGCTTTTGCGGTATGCACGCTAACAATAAGTTCTTGTGCTATTTCGGTATTGGATTTGCCCATCACTAACAATTTTAAAACTTCAATTTCTCTTTCGGTTAACTGGCCTTTAGTTTGATTAGTTTCAGAGGATGTTATCAAATCCGCATTTTCAGGTTTGGGGAAAAGTTTTAATGCAAGTTTTGCAACATTGGGGTCAATATAACAAGCACCATGGGAAACATTTCTGATAACTTCCGACAATGTTTTGGGTTCAATATCCTTTAAGCAATAACCGCTGACGCCTGCGCCCAAAGCAGCCAACACCTCTTCTTCCCTTTCGTGTGATGTAAGCACAATAACTTTAACATCGGGAAGAATTTCTTTTATTTTCATAGTGGTTTCAAGCCCGTTTATTCCGGGTAAACCTAAATCCATCAAAATAACGTCCGGAACTTGTTTTTTAATTGAATCCAACGCTTCTTCGCCGGAGCCTGCTTCTCCTATTACATTAATATGGTCGAACTCATTTAGGGTGTAGCGTAACCCGACTCTTGTCAACTTATAGTCCTCAACGATCATAACTTTGACTACTTCCGTGGCTCTTAATGCTTGCTCCATCATATAGCCCCTTTCTATTAATATAAGCTAATTATATTAGAGCCGGTTGGGTTAAGATATTGCCCGAGTGGCTATAATATTATTTTTATACAAATCGTATATATATTATATATAATAACAGTTTTTTGAACATTTTTAATAATTTTTTTTTTGCAAAAACAGGCATGCTTTTTTGTAAAAGTTGGCATGCCTCAACTGCCGCAAAGGTTCTAAAAATATTCAAATATTAAGAAATATTAAGAATATTGAAATCGCTGAAAACATGCACCCATGCATGTTTTCGCATGTTTTTAATATGCAACAAAATGTGTATTAAACAAAAAATTGTCATGGGTAAAAAAGTAACCTATAATTTAATCATGCTCTTTTTTGAAGAACATGTCAGACACAAAAAATACGGGACAAAAGTGTGACGTCTTTATTTGACAAGATTTCGCAAAATCTCATAAAAGTAAAAACAATAACAGAACCTTACGGGGCAAGAATTATTGCAGTTACTAAATACTACGGCAAAAACGAGATGGTGGAAGCTTATAATTGCGGTATAAGAGATTTTGGCGAAAGCAGGGCGATAGAGGCGGTTGAAAAAATCAATAGTTTAGAGGATAAAATCAAGTCAAATTCAAGTTATCATTTTATCGGACATTTGCAGACAAACAAAGTAAAAAAGGTAATTGGGGTTTTTGATTTTATTCACAGCATAGACGGCACAGATTTAGCTCTGGAAATTTCAAAAGAAGCACAGAAAAAAAATGTTGTTCAAAAAATACTTATACAAGTAAATAATGCGAACGAACAAGGGAAATTCGGAATTGCACCTTCACAGTTAAATAATACTTTAAGCGAAATTCAAAAATACAAAAACCTTGAGGTTACAGGGCTTATGAACATAGCACCGCTGGGTGCGGACAAACAATTGCTAAGAAAGCTTTTTCGGGATATGTACAAATTAAAAGAAGAATTTCACCTAAAGGAATTATCAATGGGCATGAGCTTGGATTTTCAAATCGCACTTGAAGAAGGTGCAACAATGATAAGACTGGGTAAGATAATATTTGAATAAGGAGAGAAGAAATTGACAGTATCAAACAAAATTAAATCGATTATCACTTTTTTAACATCGCCGTTTGAAAGCGGCAGGGATGAAGATCCGTTTGGCGAAATGGCACAGGATTTTGAAGATGCGGAATACCTCACAGACAGAAACGCAGCTTTAGAGCCCGCTTTTAAAATGCCCCGCGGCACGGATAGAAATCTGAAAGTTGTGCCTCTGGCAAACAAAAGCTATGAAGTTGTTGTTTTTGAACCAAGGGCTTACAACGAATCTATTTCAATTGTTGAAGCTTTAAAAGAAAGAAAAACAGTAATTTTAAACCTTCAATTGTTGGACAGAGAACAATCTCAAAGAATAGTTGATTTTCTATGCGGCTGCACACACGCACTGGACGGCAATCAAAGAAAAATCGGTGAATTTGTTTTCATTTTCACGCCGTCTAACATTAATTTGACACAAGAGCTCGTAAATTCTAAACTTTCTGTTGATGCCCGTTGGAATCAACCGCAAACACTTTAGAAACAGCCGGCTTAAAATATATTAGGGCACGGATGTCCTTGTCTGACCGTCTTTAAGGTGGTAAGCTAAAATCATCCACACGGAGATAATAGAGCTAACCTTACAAAAAGGCTCCTTATACTTTTCAATTTCACTGCACGCGCACTATCGCGTGCAGTTCATTATATGGATGAAACCTTATTTCACATCCTTGACACAACCTTCGTTTTTCAATAAAATTAAGCTATGACAATTACACCACAAGATTTATATATAAATATTCCGCCCAGTGTTCTGAGAAACAGAAAAGAAGTTTTCAGAACTCCGAAAAATGTTCCTTTCTGGCATGCAATTGCGGATTATATTTTTGGCAAAATGATAAGAAACAGGTTTTTTTCTCTGATGGTTAAAGGAAAGCAAAATGCTGCCCTGCGCGATGAGCGTTTTGCCACAATATTTTACACCCCGCACTGCAACTGGTGGGATGGAATTTTAATGTATAACATTTTACGGCATGTTGTGCCCGTTAAAAAATTCAGGGTTATGATTGAAGAAATGAACCGTTTCCCGCTTTTTCAATATGTGGGTTCGTACCCCGTTAACAAGAAATCTGCCCAAACCGCAATGCAGTCTTTAAAATATACAACAGAACATGTTTTGAACGATAAAGACGTGGGGCTTTTGCTTTTCCCGCAAGGGATTGTCCGCCCGCCGCATTTTCGTCCCGAAACTTTTCAAACAGGGCTTGCCTATATGGCGCAAGAGGCGGTTAAAAAGTATGGCGGCATTAATTTGCAGCCTGTTGCAACATATTACTGTTTTTTAAGAGAAGACAGGCCTGAAATTTTATTGGAATTTGACAAGCCCAAAGTTATCACAAAAGTTGATTGCACAAGGCATGAGCTTACCGAATTTTTACAAAAAGACTTTGAAAAATTTTGCGATAACCAGCTTGCAAATGTTGCAAAGGCAAATTTTGAAGGCTACGAATATGTTTTCAGAGAAAAACCCCGCTGGTGGAAAAAAATTGAGAAAAAGCTCAGAAATGTAGGTATGAAAAAGAAATTTAGAATTAAATAAAGGTGAAAATGGCTAAATATGCAATAGGAATAGACTTAGGGGGCACAAAAATTCTTGCGGGGCTTGTTGATAAGGCAAGCGGCAAAGTGCTTTTTGATGTTAAAAATAAAACCAAAAAAGTTAAAGGAAATGAAAAAATCCTGAAAAAAATATATGAAACCGTAGAGGAGCTTCTTAACGTCTCAGAGGTTAAAAAAGAGGATATTTCCTCGATAGGCATAGGGCTTGCGGGGCAAGTGGACAGGGAGAGCGGCATTTTAATATCGGGAATAAATTTAAAATGCAGGAATCTGGAGGTTAAAAAAGCCCTTGAAAAGAAATTCGGCATAAAAACATACATTGGCAACGACGTTGAAGTTGCAGCATTGGGAGAATTAAAGTTTGGTGCAGGCGCAGGTTATAAAGACATCGTCTGCATTTTTGTAGGAACGGGAATTGGCTCATCAGTTATAAAAGAAGGCAAAATTCACCTTGGGGCATCGGGCTGTGCCGGCGAAATAGGCCATATTATTGTAGATTTAAACGGCCGCGCCTGTGCTTGCGGCGCACACGGGTGTTTGGAAGCTTATGCAAGCCGCGGGGCAATTGAAGCAAGAATTACGGGCGCTGTTAAAAAGGGCTTAAAAAGCGCCATTGTTGACATTGCGCCGAAACTAAATTCAATAAGTTCAAAACACATAAAACAGTCGCTTGACGCGCATGATGAAGTTGTAACAAGGTATGTGACGGAAGCAATTGAGTATTTATCGGGCGGAATTGCCTCTGTTATGAACTTTTACAACCCCGAACTTATAATTTTAGGCGGCGGATTAATTCAAAGCATAGATGAATTTTATCTGAACACGGTGAAAAAAGCGCGCAGCAAGGCATTGCAAACATCAAACGCAGGCACTGAATTTAAAAAAGCCCGCCTGGGCGATTTTTCAGGCGTTATAGGTGCTGCATTTTTAGAAAGCGAGAGGGGACAATGAGTGAAATAAATCATAAATACGAAAAAAGTTTAAAATATAATTTGCCGGACAGAAACGGATTTTTTGGGGAATTCGGCGGCGCATTTGTTCCGGATAACTTAAAACTTGTTCTGAAGCAGCTTGAGGTTGATTTTGAAAAGGCCTGGGCAGACGATACGTTTTTGAACAGGGTGTACAGGGTTCTTACAACTGCATCTTGCCGTCCCACACCTTTATATTACGCGCAGGGGCTTACAAAATATTACGGCAACCGCGCAAAAATTTATTTAAAAAGAGAAGATTTGAACCACACGGGCTCGCACAAGCTTAATAACGTTATGGGACAGGCACTTTTGGCACAAAAAATCGGCGCTAAAAACATTATAGCGGAAACCGGTGCAGGGCAGCACGGCGTTGCTGTTGCCACTGCCTGCGCGCTTTTGGGCATGAACTGCAAAATTTTTATGGGCGAAAACGACATAGCGCGCCAAAAATTAAATGTAGACAGAATGAAAATGCTCGGCGCTGAAGTTGTAAGCATTTCAGACGGTCAAAAAACCTTAAAAGACGCCATAGACGCCGCCATTGACTATTGGCTTGAAAATTACGAAAACACATTTTATATCCTGGGTTCTGTTGTGGGCCCGCACCCTTATCCCAAAATGGTCAGGTGTTTTCAAAGCATTGTAGGGGTTGAAGCCAAAGAACAGATTCTTAAAATTGAAAACCGCCTGCCTAATTATGTTTTGGCTTGTGTTGGCGGCGGCAGTAACGCCATGGGAATGTTTTACACGTTTATTGATGATGCCAAAGTTAAATTAATAGCACTTGAAGCGGGCGGAGAAGGCATTGAAACAGCCAAACACGCTGCTGCCATAACCTGCGGCAAAAAGAAAATTCTGCAAGGCACTATGCAATATGCAATTTTGGACAACAAAGGCGAGGTGGCAAAATCTTACAGCATTTCTGCGGGCATTGATTATCCCGGCTGCGGGCCCGAGCTTTGTTATTTAAAAGATACGGGGCGCGTTGAATTTCAAGTGGTAACAGACGCCCAGGCCATAAGGGCATTCGGGCTTTTGTCAAGAATAGAGGGCATTGTGCCCGCCATTGAATCGGCCCATGCCATAGCTTATTTGGATAAATTAATGCCGATGACAAAACCCAATGAAATTGTTATAGTGAATTTATCCGGCCGCGGAGACAAAGACGGAGAGCGCCTCATGCAGTATTTTGAAAATAAAGGCGTCGACAAAGAAATAAGAACATTTATAAACCAGGACGGAGAAGAATTTGTCCGCTATTTTGACTGATTTTAAAAACCGTGAAACAGAAAGGTTTTTAAAGCAATTTAAAACAAATTCCATATCAATTTCAGGGCTGAATAACCCATTAAGGCTGCTTTTGCTAAAATCAATTTTAAATTCTGGCGCACGCGCCTTATTTGTTGTGCAAAACGAACAAAGTGCGCTTAAATTCCAAAACGATTTTAAAAGCCTGTTTGACGCTGCGGCGCACGTTTTGCCTTATCAAGAAACAAATTTTTATGAAGATATTTCAACAAATTACGCAATTTATCAAGAGCAGGTGGAAATTTTAACCGGCGAAAAACCTTTAATAATAGCGCCTGTGCGCTCTTTAATGGAAAAATTTCCCGCAAAAAAATTCTATTGCGACAATTCAATTTTAATTAAAAAAGGGGAGGATATTGATTATAACGCCTTGATTAAAAAGCTTGTAAAGTTTGGCTACAAAAGGGTTATAACCGCAGTTGACGTTGGCGAATTTTGCGTGAGAGGCGATATCATTGATATTTTTACGTTAGCCCAAAACCCTGTCAGAATAGAGCTTTTTGGGGACAGCGTTGAAGATATACGCTATTTCAACCCGAACACGCAAAAAAGCTTCCAAAAAACAAACAGCATAACCATTTTCCCGCTTTATAAATTTATTTTGAATGATAAAAACATCCGCGAATTTGAAAAATTAGATTTTAAAAATAAAGAACTGCATGTTGAAATTGCTGAAAAACTTAGTGAAAACAAGTATTTTGAGGGCATTGAATACTACCAGAGCTATTTTAACCCTGATTTAATGAGCGTTTTTGACCATTTTTCAGACTATATCTGGATTTTTGACGAAACGTCGCAAATCCAGGGCAGGTATGAAATTTTTGACAACGAATTTGGCGAAAATCTGAAAGAAGCTTCAAAATCTGAATTGAAACTGCCCCTAAAAACCGCAAACCACAGCACTTTTGCCGAATTTTCAAAAAGTTTAAAAACAATTAAAACAATAGGGTTTGACAATTTTATAACCGAACAAGACGTGAATTTAACATTTGAAACATCGCTTGCGCCTATTTTTTGCGCGGATATTGAAAAAATTGCTTCGTACATTAAAAAATCGCTTGATGAAGGGTACAAAATTTTTATCTGCACCAATTACGAAAAAAGAATTAAAGAAATTTTGGAGGAGTTTGAAATTTTTTCTTCTTCAATTGAAATTTTGCCTTCTTTAGCCTTTGGCGGCGGGGTTTTAGAGGATGAGAAATTTATATTTTTAACGGATAAAGAGCTTTTTAACAAGCATTCAAAGGATGTAACAGTTCGTAAATACTTGAAAAACAAGCAGTCACAGGATTACATAGATTCCATAAACGATATTTCGCAGGGTGAATATGTTGTGCACACGGTGCACGGAATAGGCATTTACCGCGGTTTGACTAAAAAAGAGCTTGACGGAAACCTGAAAGACTACCTGGAGATTGAGTTTTTAGGCTCTGACAGGCTTTTTATGCCCGCAGAACAGGTGAATTTGCTTTTCCGCTACCGCGGCGCGGGCGCTGATTCTAAACCCAAATTGTCAAAAATGGGCGGTGTGGCGTGGGAAAACACCAAAAACCGCGCCAAAAAAGAGGTTGAAGAAATTGCAAAAGATCTGCTTATTTTGTATGCCGAGCGCGAAATAGCCTCAGGCATTGCGTTTGACCCTGATACAACCTGGCAGTTTGAAATGGAAGACGCCTTTGAATTTTCGGAAACCGAAGATCAAATGAAAGCCATAATCGATACAAAAGCCGATATGGAAACGCCAAAGCCAATGGACAGGCTGATTTGCGCCGATGTCGGTTTTGGCAAAACAGAAGTTGCCATGCGTGCAATGTTTAAGGCGGTGATGTCGGGTAAACAAGCCGCAATGGTTGTTCCCACAACTATTTTGGCGCTTCAGCATTTTGAAACCATACAAGAGCGCTTCAAACCGTTTTCCGTTGAAATCGATTTATTGTCGCGTTTTCGCTCCAAAAAAGAGCAAAAAGCAACGCTTGAGAGGCTGAAGGGCGGCAGGTGCGACGTTGTAATAGGCACTCACAGGCTTTTGCAGAACGATATAGCCTTTAAAGATTTGGGCTTGCTTGTGATAGATGAGGAGCACCGTTTTGGTGTGCGCCACAAGGAAAAGCTCAAACAATTGCGCAAAAACATAGATATATTAACCTTATCCGCAACTCCAATCCCAAGAACCCTTAATATGGCGCTATCCGGCTTAAAGGATATGTCAGTTATCAACACCCCGCCCAAAAACCGCCTTCCCATTAAAACTTATGCAGGGGAGTTTAATGAAAAATATCTTAAAAGCGCTATAAACACTGAAATACAAAGGGACGGGCAGGTTTTTTACCTGTATAACCGCGTGGAGGGCATTCATCGCTTTTGTGATAAGCTTCAAAAGCTTGTGCCTAACGCTTCTATTGCCATAGCCCACGGGCAGATGAAGGAAGGAGAGCTTGAGCGCGTTATGTGCGAATTTGCACAAAAGAAATACGACATACTTTTGTGCACAACAATTATTGAATCAGGCCTCGACCTTCCCAACGCAAACACAATAATAATACACGATTGCGACCGCTTCGGTCTTGCACAGCTTTACCAATTAAGGGGAAGGGTCGGAAGATCAGACCGCCAGGCGTACTGTTATTGCTTTTACAAGCAATCAAAAGAATTAACCCCCGAGGCTTACAAAAAGCTAAATGCCATAAAAGACTTTACTGCCCTGGGAAGCGGCTATCATATAGCGCTAAAAGATATTGAAATAAGGGGTGTGGGCAATATCTTGGGCTCAAAACAGCACGGGCATATGATTAGTGTCGGGTTTGATACTTACTGCAATTTGCTTGAAGAATGCATAAACGAACTAAAATCAAAAGAATCGCCCAAAAAAGCCGTTATTACAACAATTGACTTGAATGTAACGGCGTTTATTCCGGATGATTGGGTGGGCTCTGTTGAGCAGAAAATATTGGAATACAAGCGCCTGAGCGATGTTAAAACGCTGGATGAGCTTGAAAATATGGCGCTTAGCCTTAAAGACAGGTTTTCAAAATTGCCGCAAAGTGTTGAAAACCTTATAAAACTTATAAAATTGAGACTTTTGGCAAATTCATGCAATATTACCTTAATCCGTGAAGCTGGCGATACAATAAGGCTTTATACCCCCTTCAGCCTAAAAGAATGGTTAATAATTCGCAATACTTTAAGTGAAAATGTTAAAAAATATATAACTTTCCAAAACGCCCCAAAAGCCTTGACAGACACAAAAGGCATTCTTTTAGTAAACAAACGTAACAAAAACTTTGACGAAATGTTTAACATATTGGGGGATTTGTTTTATCATATTAACAAGGTAATATTAGATTTTAATCAGAAGATAAATAAGAAGGAGTAAAATTATGAAGTTTACAAAAATTTTGGCAGCTTTAGCGCTTTCTTTGGCGTTTGTATGCGGCTGTACAATGGGGAAGGGCATTATCAGTGTCAATGACGAAGTTATAACACAGCGGCAGTATGATGAAGCCTACAATAAAATCGTGCAAAGCCCTCAATTTTCACTTTTTGGTGAAGATGTAAAAAACCCTGACAGCCTTATTTCGCTTATGACAAAAGACAGAATTGTGAATGAACTTATTGTAAAAACGCTTTTGGAGCAAGAAATTAAAAACCGCAACATTGTTGTTACAAAAGAAGAAGTTGCCGCCAAAAGAGCCGAAATTCTTGAATCCGTTGGTGGAGAAGACAGGCTTAAAGAATTGCTTAAGCAAAACAACATCAGCGAACCTGACCTTAACAAAGATTTAACGGAAGAAATTAAGATTAACAAGCTGGTTATGGCAATTTCACCCGTTGGAATTACTGACAAAGAAGTTAAAGATTTTTATGATAAAAACAAATCTAAATTCGATTACCCTGACAGAGTGCGCGCAATGCACATTTTAATTGAAGCAGACCCTAACGCAATAAAACAGGAAATTGCGGATTCTGATAAATCGGGCAAAATGACAACGCAGGAAATTGAAGCCAAAGTTAAGACTAAACTTGAAGAAAAACTTGCGCAGGCAAAGGAAGTTCGTGAAAAAGCGGTTAAAAACGTTGCAGATTTTTCAAAATTAGCCAAAGAATATTCTCAAGACCCCGGCTCTAAAGACAAAGGCGGCGATTTGGGCTTTTTTGCCAAAGGGCAGATGGTAAAACCTTTCGAAGAAGTTGCATTTAAAATTAAACCCAACACCGTGTCAGAAGTTGTGACAACGCCTTACGGCTACCATATTATTGTTGTAACAGACAGGGCAAAAGCGGGTTTAGCACCTTTTGATACCGTAAAAGCCGAAATTAAGGCTTATTTGGAACAAACCCAAAAAATTACGGTTTTGCAAAAACTCTTTGACGGCCTAAAAGCGCAGGCAAAAATTATTTACGTTGATGAAAGTTACAGCCCTGAAAAAATTCAGCAAGCTTTAAAAGAGAAAATCAAAATCCAGCAAAAAGACGGCACCACAAGGCCTGTTGATTAATAAAATTTAAAAGAGGGCTAAAAGCCCTCTTTTTTAAAGCCTTAAAGCCGCACGGGCGCGGAAATTGCAAAAGCCCGGTTTTTGTTGTAAAATTTTTTTATGAGTGAAAGTTATTTACCCTTTTTCAGAAAATACCGTCCGCAGTCTTTTAAGGATATAGTTGGGCAAGAAGGTTTGGTGAAAACGCTTACAAGCGCTATTGAACTTAACCGAATAGCGCATGCCTATCTTTTTTGCGGCCCAAGGGGAACGGGCAAAACTTCAAGCGCCAGAATTCTTGCAAAATCGCTTAACTGCGCAAATGCCTCCACACTTGAACCCTGCCAAAAATGCCCCAGCTGCCTTGATATAACAAATGCCAACGGTGTTGATGTTATTGAAATAGACGCCGCCACAAACAGGGGCATTGACGATGCCAAGGTTTTAATTGAGCAAACGCAATATGCGCCCATGAGCGGCAAGTATAAAATTTTTATTATAGATGAAGTGCATATGCTTACAACGCCTGCGTTTAACGCGCTTTTAAAAACTTTAGAAGAGCCGCCCAAAAATGTGATTTTCATCCTTGCAACAACAGAGCCGCACAAAGTGATTGAAACCATTGTAAGCCGCTGCCAAAGGTTTGATTTCAGGCGCATTACGTCTGATGATATTGTGAAAAAATTGCGCGAAATTGCAAATTTGGAAAAAATTAAAATAACGGATGAAGCCATGTACACAATAGCAAACAATGTGTCGGGCGGGCTTAGGGATTCTTTGGCGCTTTTGGACCAGGTTAGCATTTTCGGGCTTAAAGACGAAATTACAAAAGATACGATTGAAAATTTAATAGGTAAAATCACTTTTGGTACACTTTTAAATTTGGTTAAGGATATTTCTTCTTTCAGCGCCGCAAAAGCATTTTCCGATATTGAAGAAATTTATAAAAACGGAAACGAGCCGCGGAATTTAACCGAAAACCTTGTTGAATTTTTAAGAAATGCAATTGTTATTCTGGATGACAGTGAAAGCGCTTTAAAATTTGTTAATTTAAATGCGCACGAAGCAGGGGAGATTAAAAAAGCGAATTTGCAAAAACCCTTGCTTGCAAAGTTTTTAAGTAAAATTCTTGAATTTTATCCTGAAATCAGAAATGCGGCAAACCCTTATTTATGGGCGGAATTGATGGTGTTGCAGCTTTGCGGTTTAAACGAAGATGCGCCAAAACCCAAAGCAGCGCAGGCGCAAGAAACTTTTGTAAAACCCGTTTTTGAAACACCTGCAAAAAGTGAACAAAAGGGCGGAATAAAAGCCGCTCAAGCACCCCAAACGCCTGAAGTTGAAGCGCCTAAAACTCAGACGCCGAAGATTGAAACACCAAAAGTTGAAATTCCAAAAGTTGAAACGCAAGGAATTGAAGCGCAAAAGGAACAAGCGCCAAAATCTGAAGCGCCCCAAGTACTGTTATCAAAAGAAGAAGATGAAACAACAAAAACCGCCGAAACCCCGCAAACAGGCTTAAGCAAAAATGCCCAAGAGGCTTGGGTTCGCATTGTAAATTCCATTGAAACAATTCCCGCAAAATGCTTTTTTTCAACTGTTGCAAAACTTGTGAATATGGATGAAACATCAATAACATTGGGCTTTTTAAACCAAAACCTTCTTGCACAGGCAAAAAGCGATTTAAAGGCAAAACCCCTTGACAGTGCAATTAAAAATGTTTTTGAAAACGGATTAAATGTTCAATGCATTCAAATCGCAAAAGATACACCCGTTTTTGAGGCAAAAATCCAGGCGGCTTCATCAAACACGCCAAAAACTTACTCTAAGCCGAATATAGAGCAGGTTGAAACAGAAGATTTCACAGATGAAAAAGAGCCCGAACAAGAAGAAAAACAGGCGTTTTCACCCGTTTACACGGCAAAAACAAAAGAAATGGTTGAAAGTTTCAGCGGCAAAGTTATAGACTAAAATTTTTTTTGTTATATAATAAACTTACTATGGTAAGTAATCTTGCAAGTTTTAAAGAAACAAAAACCCATGAGGTCACGGTTGACGTTGTTATTATGACTATTGTTGAAAATACTTTGAAAGTTCTTTTGGTTAAACGTGCAAATGAGCCCTTTAAAGGGCGCTGGGCAATTCCCGGCGGTTTTATAAGGTTGTCTGAAAACCTTGACAGCGCGGCTTTGAGGATTTTGAAAGAAAAAACAAACGTTCAAAACATTTATTTAGAGCAGCTTTACACGTTTGGCGACCCTTTGCGTTACCCCAATTCAAGGGTTATTACATGCGCTTATTTTGCGCTTATTCGCGAAGAAGACATCGAACTTCATATTTCAAATAAAAAGGAAGTGTCCGAAGTTCAATGGCACAGGGTTGATAAGCTGCCGCCTCTGGCTTTTGACCACAAAGAGATTATTGAATATTCCCTTAAAAGAACGCGCGAACGCCTGGAGCTTTGCCCCGTTGCGTTTCAGCTTCTGCCCAAAAAATTTACGTTAACCGAACTGCAAATTTCTTACGAATTAATTTTGAAAAAAAAGCTCGACAAAAGAAATTTCAGAAAGAAAATGCTTTCGCAAAATATTTTGATAGAATTAAACGAATTCACCAAAACGGGTTCAAAACGCCCCGCACAGCTGTATTCTTTTGACAGCATTACGCTTGATTCAAAACGCGGGCACTTTTTTTCCTAATTGCTAAACGCCCACTTTAACATATCCGTAAACTTTCTGCCGCCTGTCTGCACCATATGCCTGCCGCACG
>CAZYYK010000040.1:0-14471 GCA_964651135.1 uncultured Gammaproteobacteria bacterium
TCGGACAATGCAAAATAAAATGCGTTAGTGTATTTGCTGTCAAAATCAATCAAATTAATTGCATAATCAATAACGCCCTTATCTTTGGGAAGGGGAAGCTTCAGCGGGGCGGGTTTTAGCTTTGTGAGGGGCAAAAATGTGGCTCTATCACGCCCGGACGATTTTAAAATTTCAATTGCGCGCGATGCCACATGCTCGTCATCCACCACAACAAATCTTGAACGCCCGCCCAGGGCAACGGATATGGCGTCTGAATATTCGCCCTCAACATCAATTAATTGGCTAAGCGGTGCATGCACCCCTTTAAGCCCGCTGCTTAAAACGGTTTCAACGCCTGCACCAAGCCCGTATTCTTTAAACGCCTGTTTTTTTGCCTCCATTTCAGAAATTTTGCGGTTGGCAAGCTGGATGTTGTGGTTTGCGTCTGAAATTTGGTTTTTTGTTTTGTCAAGTTCATCTAAAGTGTTGCGCTGCAATGTTTTGCAAGCTTCAAGTTCTTTTTGAAGGGTCGAAATTTGAAGCTCAAGGCTTTCTTGCGCTTTTGTAAAGTTTTTGCCTTCCGCCTCATAGTTTTCAATGGTGTCGTTACAGTCTTTAAGCTCATTTTTTAAATTGTTAAGCTGCCCTTCAAGCGGAAGTTTTTCTTTTAAAATATTTGTTTCTTCGTCTTTTAAATCGTCAAGCGCGCGCCTTAATTCATTTCTTTTTTCAATGTGCTCGCCCGCGGTTTTGCCCAGACCCGAAATTTCCATAAGGGCCTGCTGCAATTCTTTTTTTTGTACTGCAAGAACATTTTGTAAATCCGCCAAAACATTTTTTTTCTCTTCAATGCTCTGTGCGGTTTTTTCAATAATTAAATTGTGGTTTTCAATGCCGCCTTTGGCGTTTTCAACGGTTTTTTTGTTATCCAGAATAACTTTGTCGCTGTGCGCCAAAGACATCTGTTTACGTTCAATTTCGCCCTTCTTTTCTTCCGAACGCCTTTTAACTTCAAGCTGTTTATCTTCGCCTTTTTGGCGAATTTCATCAGAAAGCTTTTTAAATTCGGCTTTTTGCGCTTCAATCTTTTCGCCTAACTGCGCGCTTTCAATCTCATTTTTTTTGCTTTCTTTCTGCGCACCTAAAATGTTTTCATGCACCATATCCAAAGAGCGTTTGGTGTCAAAATATCTTACAACGTTAATTTGCCCTTCATAAGAGGTTTTTTCATCCTTCAATTTTTTATATTTAAGCGCCACTTCACGCTCTGCTGTTAAACTTTCAAGCCTTGCATCAATTTCATTCAAAACAATATTTGCTTCATTAACGCGCACCTCAACCGTTTCAAGCTCATTTTGCGCCATTTCAAGTTTTCTGTCAAAATCCGCAACGCCTGCTATTTCATCAACAATTTTGCGTCTTTCGTTCGGCGAACAGTTTGTAATGCTTGTAACATCGCCCTGCATAATAACGTTGTAGCTGTTTGGCGTAATGTTATATTTTTCAAGTTCAAAATGAATTTGCGAAAGCGAACACGGTTTGCCGTTCATATAATATGTGCTCACAAACCCCTGGGAAGATTTTTTCACTTTTCTTGCAAAGGTTATCTCACCTTGGTTTTCGCCTATTTCAAATATAACTTTAACATAAACTTCACCTCTGTTGTTGTGGGTTGAAATTAAATCTCCAACGCCTTTTTCAGACCTTAAGGCGCGCGAAGACGAAAGCCCCAGGGCAAAAAGAATGCCGTCTATAATATTGCTTTTGCCCGAACCGTTAGGCCCTGAAATGGTTGTAAAACCTTGCAAAAAAGGAATATTAACCTTGTTTGCAAAAGATTTAAAGTTATCAATTTCTATTTCTTTTATGCGCATTTGTAATGTCCGATGTTAAGATATATCTTTTTCTATTACACAACAAAAAGGGGTACTATGTCAAATTTTGTAGCATTTTTTTATAAAAATAAGTTGCATTACTGTTTGGATAAGCTCAAAAAATTGCAATATTTACACTATAAGATTGATTTTTGATCAAATAATTTAAAAAGTACTCCACAAAATCGCAATAAGGTTGTATAATAATGTTTGGTAATTTGTAACGTTATAAAGGATAAAATATGAAAGATTTAATTGAAAAGATCAAAGATTTTAAAATAGTCCCGGACAAATTCAGAAGTTCTACCACGTTTAATATTAAAAACTTTTTTGATGATTACTTCGAAATTGAACTTTTAAAATTGACGGATAGCGAGCTTGAAGACTATGTTGCAGGCGCCAGTGTTGAAGTGTTCGGTTCGGGTAAAGACGGTTTAATTTATTTTGTAACGGATATTACGGATAAAAACGGGAATATTTTGAAAGTTAAATATCCTGAAGATTTTAAAGACATTCAAAGAAGGGAATATTCAAGGGTCAGCTTCAGCGGCAGCATTAAGTTTGTGGGTATGCCCGAGGTTCAAACAAAATCTGTGGATATTTCAGCAGGCGGTTTGAAATTCCTGTCTTCAAAAGAACTTGAAGAAGGCCGCGGTTACGATGTTGTTTTAAATTTAAACAACAAGCTTGAAATTAAATGCGCCGTAGAGCCTATAAGGGTAAGAAAAAGCGATGAATACGACGAAAAAATGTATCTGGTTAGCGGCAAATTTTTGAATATTGAAAGTGTAGACAGAATTGCCCTAATTCAATATACATTTAGAATTTTGCTGGAATCTGAGAATAAAGGATAAAAAAGTGACCAAAAAAATGTCCGCTAAAGTGCATAAACCCATTGTAGAAAATAGATTCGGGTTTTATACAATGCTTTTTACAAGCACGCTTATAACATTTATTATACTGTTTGCGGCAGGCTATTTTCTTGTTTATATGGAAGATTTATCCCTAAAATATTCAGAAAATACGCAAAGAACCCTTACAACTTTAATTACAAGCACTTATGCAAAAGACTGGCGCGAAAACAATTTTGAAAGTTCGGAATACCTTATAAATAATTTAAGACAAAGCAACATGATTAAATACGTTTATGTTGTGGGCAAGCATGCAAATAAAGTTGTTTGGACAACGGAAAAAGAGCTTCAGGGAACAGTGCCGGCAAAAATTAAAGATACACGGACAATTAAAAACGCTGCCGCTTATGTTACAGAGGTAACCCAAAACACTCCTTACTATGATATCCACATAGGTTATGCTTCCACCACAATGCAGACGCAAAAAGACGCCAATTTGCTGCTTGATAATATGAAGGCTTTTATTTTTTACTTCCTGGTTTTGGGGCTTATTGCAAGTGCAATTATGTCAAACATCATAAACAGGCCTCTTAACAATTTAATCAAAGGGGTGGATGAACTTTCAAAAGGGCATTTTGACAAAAAATTGCAAAGAACCAATATTAAAGAAATTAACGAACTTGTGGACGCTTACAACGATATGGCAGACGAATTGCAGCAATTGTATTCGTCTTTAGAGGCAAAAGTTCAGGAAAGAACGGTTGAACTTAAAAAAGCAAACGAAGAACTGAAACAAACGCAAGCCATGATGGTGCATTCGGAAAAAATGCGCTCTTTGGGCGAATTGGTTGCGGGCATTGCGCATGAAATCAATAATCCCATCAATTTTATATACGGAAATATCATCCACCTTGAAAGATATTCAAAAAATATGCTGGATTTAATTGATAAATATTCCCAGGCTGACGATTCCCTGCCCGAAAATAAAAAACAGGAGCTTCTTGCACTGAAAAAAGAATTCGACATAGAATTTTTAAAAGAAGACATCAAAGACCTGCTTGACAGCTGCAAAGAAGGAACAGAGCGCACCAAAAAAATTATACTGGACCTTAAAAACTTCTCCCGCCTTGAAGAGAGCGTTTTAACGGAATTTGACATCCCCAAAGAAATTGATACAACCCTAAATATTTTAAGAAACAAATTAAAAAACAGAATAACCGTGCACAAAAATTATCCTGACGACCTGCCCAAAATTGAAGTGTACGGCGGGCAGTTAAATCAAGTGTTTATGAACATTTTAGATAACGCCCAGTACGCAATAGAAGGCACGGGAGATATTTTTATAGATATAGCTTTCGAAAGAAAAAATGTTATAATAGAAATTAGGGATACAGGAAAGGGAGTAGACCAAAAAAATATGAATAAAATTTTCGACCCTTTTTATACAACCAAACCGATTGGCGAAGGCACGGGGCTTGGGTTAAGCATAGCTTACAAGGTTGTGCAAAACCACGGCGGCACAATGAGCGTTACAAGCGAAGCGCAAAAAGGCACGGCTTTCAAAATCGTTTTGCCTATAAACCCGAAAGAGGATAAAAATGGATAAAAAATATAAAGTTTTAGTTGTGGACGACGAGCCGGATAACCTGGCGCTTTTATACAGAACACTACGGCAGGATTATGAAGTAACAAAATGTCTGTCGCCGCTTGAAGCTTTAAAAATTCTTGATCAAGAAAATTTTCAGGTTATAATTTCAGACCACAAAATGCCTGATATGGACGGCGTTGAATTTTTGAAACTTTCGCAGGAAAAAATGCCCCTGGCAATAAGGCTTTTGGTGACCGCATATTCGGATGTCAAAATATTGATTAACGCAATCAACTACGCAAAAATTTACCGCTACATTAAAAAACCGTATCAGCCGGATGAACTTTTATATATAGTGCAATCAAGCATTGAATTTTACCAGTTAAAAGTTGATAATGAAAATTTAATATACGACCTGAAAGATCTTTTTTCCGGCACCATTAAATCAATAACAGAAGCGCTTGACGCTAAAGATTCTTTCACTTTGGGCAAAAGCCGCCGCGTCACTTTTTATGCCATAAAAATTGCGCAGAATTTGAACTTAACTGAGGGAGAAATAGGCAAAATTGAACTTGCAGGCCTCCTGCACGATATCGGAATGATAGGCGTGCCCGAAGATATTCTGAATAAAACAGACAAATTATCCCCCGAAGAGTATGAAGAAGTTAAAAAACATGTTTTCCACAGCATTAAAATTTTAGAAGACATCAAACAGCTTAAAGACGTTGTTGAAATTGTAAAATATCACCATGAGTATTACAACGGAAAAGGTTACCCTCACGGGCTTAAGGAAGAAGAAATCCCCATAGGTTCAAGAATAATATCCCTTGCAGACGCATGGGAAAGCTTAAGATCAGACAGAACTTATCGCAGCAGAATGCCCGAAGAAGAAGCTTTTGGAATTATAAAAGAACAAAGGGGCGTGCAGTTTGACCCTAAACTTGTTGACATTTTAGAACATATAATTCCGCAGGTGAGAGAAGAAATTGCACAATACGAAAAACTTTTAGAAGAAGAGGCTCATAACATTGCAAAGAACAGTTGAAGTATTTGCAGGGGCGTACGCCAGCGGCAAAAGCGAAACTTCCATAAACAGGGCTCTTCAAAGTGTTGAAAAGCAGGAAAAAATAACTCTTGTTGATTTGGATACGGTAGAGCCTGCCTATTGCCTGCGCCCTTTGGTGTCTAAACTTGAAGATATGGGCGTTAGCGTTATAGCGCAGACGGATTACTTCGGGCTTGGCGAAACAGGAAGCTATGTAACGCAGCAGCAAATAAACTGTCTTTTTAAAGAAGGTAATATTATAATTGATGCAGGCTACGGCGCAAGCGGGCTTGATATTTTGGATATTATAACAGGAATTGACGAGGAGAAAGATTTAAGAATTTATTTGGTTGTAAATACCGCAAAATTTGAAACTGCAAATGTTGAAAATATTTTGGAATATATGGAATTTGCCTCAGGCTTGAATAAAAAACCCTGGAAAAAGTTTTCGGGCTTTATTTCTAACACCCATCTGGGCGCTGAAACCACAAAAGAAGATGTTATAAGGGGCTATGATATTTTAAAAGAAGTCAGCAAAAAAACTTCAATTCCGATTACGGCAATAGGGGCGGATGAAAGTTTAAAAGAACAATTGGGCGAAAGTTATGATAATGTGCCTGTTTGGTATTATACAAGGATGATGCCCCACGCGTTTTGGTAAGAAGGCGAAGTAAATTTTCTACGGCATTTGTATGCCGTTAAAATTTACAAGCCGACCGATGGTGTGTGAGGGCGTGACGGCAAACCGAGCAAGGCTTGGCGGACAGCCCGAAACCTTTCCTGGGCGCCGTTAGGAGCTGCCGAGCGTACGCGAAGCTGCGACTGAACAAAATTTGAAGCCAAAGGCGCACAAATTTTGCCAGGCGCTGGTAGTGGCAGCCGGTGCTGGTTGGGTGTGGTGAAGCGGAGCTCAACGTTTTCCCGCCAACCTAACGCCCCACATAAAACTGCGCGTCAAAAGAAGCTGTAACCTTCATCTTCCCCGCTTCTGTCGGAACATCTCCCGCCGCATTTTCATCAACGCCCATGGCCGCCTTCATCATATAAGGCCTTGGAAAAGCATTCTGCGTGGAACAACTCGTCCGTGCTTCTTTTAAAGACAAAACTCTCAAACCCAACGATTTTGCAACAAACTCTGCACGCTCTTTTGCCTGTTTGCCCGCTTTTGCAATCAATTCGTTACAAACGTTTGAATCAACATCTATTGAATACCTCAAAGCACCAACATCCGTTGAGCCTGCGCTTATGCCCGCGTTTAAAATTTTGCCCACTTTTGAAACGTCCTTAACTTTAACTTCAAAACTGTTCACAACCTTATAATTTTCAAAAATTCTGGTGCCGTTTTTGTAAGAATAAACCTTATCTAAATTAAAGCCCGTTGTTTTCAAGGTTTCGCCGTTTTGCTCATCAATAAGAGCCTTCAGGGCGGAAATTACCCTGTTTGCAATTTCTTTGTTCTTTTCGCTCGCCACATTTGCATTTTTGTCTGACGTTTCAACCGAAAAAGCCACCTGCGCAACATTCGGGGCAAATTCATCTTCAATTTCGGCAAAAACGCTGATGTGCCCGGGGCACCTTGCCTTTTCATTCACCGTTGCAGCCGCAAAAACCGCTGTTGTACATGCCAGCAAAATGGCTAAAATTGTTAAAATTTTCTTCATAATAACCCCCTTTTTATTTAACTTTCTAACATTTTTATAAATTCAGCTTCGCTTAAAACACTGATACCCAGGCTGTTTGCTTTATCAAGTTTAGAGCCCGGGGATGTGCCCGCTATAACGTAATCTGTATTTTTACTTACGGACGAAGGCGTTTTGGCCCCGTACGATTTTAAAATCTCCTGCGCTTTATCTCTTGAATACTCTTCTAAAGTTCCCGTTATAACAAAGCTTTTGCCCTTAAATTTCCTGTTTTCATTAACAACAAAAGTGTTTTTGGGCGAAACGCCAAGTTCAAATACCCTTTTTAAGGCGTTTTTATTGTAATCGTTTCTGAAATATTCCCAAACGCTTCTTGCAACCTTAACGCCAATGCCCTCAATTGAATTCAGTTCTTCTTCTTCGGCGGCTTGAAGTTCTTCAATTGTTTTAAAGTGCTGCGCCAAAATGCTTGCAACTTCACGCCCCACATACCTTATGCCAAGAGCGTTTATAAACCTGTCAAACTGGCAGTTTTTGCTCTTTTCAATGGCGTCCAGCAGGTTTTGTGCGGATTTTTGCGCAATTAAATCAAGCGTCAGAAGCTTTTCCATATCCAAAGCGTAAAGGTCGCTAAAATTTTCAACATAGCCTCTGTCAACAAGCTGGGATATAATGCTCTCGCCAAGCCCTTCTATATCCATACAGTATTTTGAAGCAAAATATTCAATTCTGCCCTTAGTTTGCGCGGGGCAATGCGCATGGTTGGGGCAATAGTAAGAAACTTCACCCTCAATTTTAACCAGAGGAGTATGGCAAAAGGGGCACTCATAAGGGATTTCAAAGGGTTTTGATTTTTCGGTTTTTTTGGCTTTTAAAACTTTGGGAATAATTTCAGCCGCTTTTTTAACCAAAACTTCATCGCCCACGCCCACATCAAGCCTTTTAATTTCATCAAAATTATACAGGCTTGCGCGCGAAACAATGC
The DNA here is from genome assembly GCA_964651135.1 of uncultured Gammaproteobacteria bacterium. Lineage (GTDB taxonomy): Bacteria > Cyanobacteriota > Vampirovibrionia > Gastranaerophilales > Gastranaerophilaceae > CAYYBA01. The sequence goes on from CAZYYK010000040.1 coordinate 7,963, forward strand.
TCCCCGAAAGGCTTACAGGCTTTAAAATTGCAACGGGTGTAACCGCACCCGTGCGCCCCACGCTTATTTCAATATCTAAAAGCTGTGTCCAAACTTCATCGGGCGGAAACTTAAACGCCGTTGCCCACTTGGGAATGCGCGCCGTATAGCCCAATTCTTCCTGCATTTTAATATCATCAACTTTTACAACAACGCCGTCTGTGGCATAATCAAGGTTGTGGCGCGTTTGCCCGATATTTTCACAAAACTTGCAGACTTCATCAATGCCGTTTAAAACCGTTACTTTATTTGTTCTAAAGCCCAGTTCACAAAGCTTTTCCATGGTTTTTGAATGCGACATACGCCCCCAGGAATAATTATCGGCAACAGCGCCGTATATAAAAATTGAAAGCTCGCGCCCCGCCGTAATTTTGGGGTCAAGCTGACGCACAGAGCCTGCCGCCGCGTTTCTGGGGTTTGCAAACGGCCTTAAGCCTTCCTGTGCTTGTTTTTTATTTAATTTCTCAAAAGAAGATATCGGCATATAAATTTCCCCGCGCACTTCAAGGCTCACAGGCTCAAAAAGTTTCAGCGGAATTGCTTTTACGGTTTTTAAATTGTTTGTAATATCTTCCCCCACAAGCCCGTCGCCGCGCGTTAAACCTTGTATAAATTTGCCGTCCTCGTAAATAAGCGACACCGCAAGCCCGTCAATTTTAAATTCGCACGCCAAAGGAATTTGGGGCATTGGCTGTGCGCTTGCGCTTGTCCAGTTAAAAGCCTCCTTTAAAACTCTTTGATACCAGGCGTAAAGTTCTTTTTCATCATTTGAATTATCAAGGCTGTAAAGACGGTTTTTGTGGCTAAACTGCTTAAACTTTTCGCTCACCGCCCCCACGCGCCGGGTGGGGCTTTCGGGCGTTATTAATTCGGGATGTTCTTTTTCCAAAGCTTCAAGTTCACGGAAAAGCGCATCATACTGGTAATCTTCAATTTTAGGGTTATCCAATACATAATAACTGTAAATGTGTTTGTTAATTTCTGCGCGTAATTTCTCGATTTTCTCTCTGATATCCATAAAAAATATTTTAATATAAAAAATAAAATAAAGGAATAGGCAACATTATGCCTCGATTTTGCTATTCCGTAAAAAATTCGCTGATTTTTATTCCTAATTTTCCCGGGATATATCTAAATTTTTACGAATCTTGCGCATATTTTTGGCAATTGTTTTATAAAGTTCTTCCTGAAACTCTTGCATGATTTTTGTTTTAAATGTATTATATTTTTAAAACAGTGTTCAAATTAAACACATAGGGGAGAAAGAGGCTTATGGGTAAAAGAGGTTTCACACTTGCGGAAGTGCTTATAACTCTTGCAATAATCGGTGTTGTGGCAGCTCTTACAATCCCCACGGTTGTGAAAAATTATCAAAAACAAGAAACTGTGACAAAACTTAAAAAAGTCTACTCTGTGTTGAACCAGGCTTTTAATAATTCACAAGCAGAAAACGGCATGTATCAAACCTGGGATATAGGGCAACACCAGGGTTCAGAAGAATATTTTAACAGATACTGGAAACCTTATCTAAAGGTGGAAAAAATATGCAGAACACCTCAGGAGTGCGGTTTTAAAAGTGCATCGCCATACGTTACGGCAAGCGGCGACCATTCCAGCTTTAATGTTGTAAACCTCAATTATAGAACCACATTTTTAACAACAGACGGCACACTTATTGTATTGGTGATTGCAACCACAAGCGCAGAGGATGAAGTTCTTTTGCGCTCGGAAATATATGTTGATTTAAACAACTCCAAAGGACCCAATAAATTCGGCCGTGACTTATTTGTGTTTGCCCGCTCAAATCAAGGTGTTTTGCCCTACGGCTATAAGGCAAGCGCAGAAAATATAGATTCCGGATGTTCAAAAAGCGGTAACGGTAATTATTGTGCTGCAAAAATTGCGCGTGAAGGCTGGCAGATGAAAGATGATTACCCTTGGTAGACTTACGCCTTTAAGATGATTTATTTTTATTCCAAATTGATGTAAAATGGCACCTATGAGCATTTTAAAATTTTTAGAAAACAAAAACCGCATAACCCTTTTCACAACGCCCACACACGGGCAAAAAACGCCCCATCTGCGCTGGCTTAGCGGGCTTTACAAACATGATTATTCCGAAGTTAACGGCTTTGACAATCTGGCAGACCCCGCATGCGCCATTTTAATGATACAAAATATAACCTCTGAAATTTATAAAACGCGCAAAACTTTCTTTTTAACCCAGGGGTCAACTTTGGGCATTTTAGCGGTTTTTAAGGCGTTATTAAAAGAAAACGACCGCGTTTTGGTTGCACGCAACTGCCACAAATCTGTTTTTTCAGCGCTCAGCATGACAGGCGCTTCGCTGGACTGGGTTATACCCGAAGTTAAAGAAGAATGGGGCATATACGGCGAAATTAACCCCAAAAAATTAGAAGACAACCTGAAATTAAATTCCTACAAGGCTTTTGTTTTAACAAGCCCCACTTATGAAGGTGTTAATTCTGATATCAAAAAAATTTCAAATATATGCAGGCAATACGGCGTTTATTTAATAGTAGATGAAGCACACGGGTCTTTATACAATTTTTCAAAACGTTTGCCTAAAAGTGCGGTTGGGCAGGGGGCAGATTTCAGCGTAAATTCGCTTCATAAAAATGCGGGTGCGCCAAACCCCTGTGCGCTTTTGCATGTGGGCAAAAACTGCGCGGATTTTGACATGCAAAAACTTCAAGATGCCCTTAATTTATTTACAACATCTTCTCCCTCATACCCCATGCTTGCCGCAATTGAAGCTACCATTGACTTTTTGAACAAAAAAGGCGAGGGTGAAATTGAAAAACTTATTAAAAATATTGAAAGCATAAAAAAGCCCTTAAAGCATGCAGGGTGGCAATTTCTGGATGCTGACCCAACCAAAATTGTGCTTAAAAAAGAGGGAGTTGATGCCAAATTGCTGTCTGAAATTCTTTATGAAAATTTCCAGATTGAAGATGAACTTGCAAACAACATATCGCTTTTATTTTTGTGCGGTATCGGAACAACAAAAAGTAAGTTAACAAAATTAAAAGATGTGCTTCTTTACGTTAAAATGCCGCCGCAAGAAGTTGCCCCGCAAGATTTTCAGCCTTACCCTTTTATAAAAGTGCAGCCAAAAGCGGCATGGGAGATGGATTATGCTTTTGTTGAAAAAGAAGATGCGCTTTTAAAGGTAAGTGCTCAGATGATAGCGCAATGCCCCCCCGGCTACGCTGTTTTATACCCCGGTGAAGTAATACAGGAGTGGCATTTGAACTATTTGGAAAACAAAGTGAAAGTGTTAAAGCATGAATAAGGGCAGGCGTGCAATTATTATTGTTATTGATTCTATGGGTGTAGGCGCACTTGAAGACTGCGCACAATATAACGACAAACCCACTTGCAACACTTTATGCAACACGGCATGCGCCGTGGGCGGGCTTAAGGTGCCGATTTTACAAAAAATGGGTTTGGGCAATATTGCGCCCGTTGAAGGGGTTGAACCCACCCAAGACCCTGTTGCATCTTACGGGATTTTAAAAATGAAAAGCCGCGGCAAAGACACCACAAGCGGGCATTGGGAAATAGCGGGAATTGTGCTTGATGAACCTTTTAAAACATATAAAGAATTTCCCCCTGAATTAATTAATGAATTTATAAAAAAAAGCGGCTGCAAAGGAATTTTAGGCAATTACGCCGCAAGCGGCACTAAAATTATTGAAGATTTGCACAAAAAACATAAAAGTACGAAATACCCCATAATTTATACATCCGCGGACAGTGTTTTTCAAATTGCTGTAGATATTGATATAATCCCCCTTGAAACACTTTATAAATGGTGTGAAATTGCGCGAAAAATTTTGGATAAAGGGTGGGGCATTTCGCGCGTTATAGCGCGCCCTTATCAGATAAAAGACGGAAAACCCGTGCGCATAGGTAAATTCAGGCGCGATTACAGCACCCCGCCCCCTGAAGGAACACTTTTGGATGTTATAGAAAATGGCGGCGGCAAGGTTTTAGGGATAGGCAAAATTGAAGATATATTTGTTAAAAAAGGGGTGACGCAAGCTATCCACACAGGCACAAACCTTGAAGGGCTTGAAGCAACCCTGGGGGCATTAGATGAAAATTACAGTTTAATTTTTGTAAACCTTGTTGACACCGATATGCTTTTTGGCCACAGGCGCGACCCTAAAGGATATGCCGGGGCAATTGAAGAAATTGACAAGTTTTTGGGAAAAATACTTAAAAAATTAAGAAAAAATGACATGTTAATTATAACGGCAGACCACGGGTGTGACCCGACAGCCCAAGGCACAGACCACACGCGCGAGCAGGTGCCTGTTATAGTATACGGGGAAAATATAAAGCCTCAAGAAATCGGGGTCAAAGATTCTTTCACATACGTATCAGATAGGGTGAAAAAGTGGCTTGGAATATAAACAAAAAGCCTTGCCGATACTTTGGTAACACAAGCCCGTTAGCCCCTAAAATATGTAGTTTCTTTAAATTTTTATTAAATAATTTGCAAAATTATTTTTAACAAGTATAATTAAGCATGTCCAATTAGTATTAGACAATTATTACAAATATGAGGAAGAAAACATGAGTACATTAGACAGAGTAAAAAAAGTAGTAGTAGACCAGCTGAGTGTAGACGAAGCATTAGTTACTCCCCAGGCAAGTTTTACATCAGACTTGGGAGCTGATTCTTTGGATACAGTTGAATTAGTAATGGCTTTTGAAGAAGAATTCGGATGCGAAATTCCGGACGAAGAAGCTGAAAAAATTGCAACTGTTCAAGACGCAGTTGACTATATTGACGCTCACTTGTCCTAAGTGAAACGGAATACTAAGTTAAACAAAAAGTTGCATCGCGATAGTATCAACTTGTGACTTTTTGTTGTATTACTTCGTTAAAGGAACAGTTATGAACAGCAAAAGAAGAGTAGTTGTAACAGGTTTGGGTATGATAACTCCCTATGGGGTTGGTGTTGAGGCTTTTTGGTCAAGTATGTTACAAGGAAAAAGTGCAATCACAAAAATTGAAGGCATGAACCTTCAAGGCCAAAGCGTTTTAATTGCAGGCGAAATTAAGAATTTTGAACAAATGGGGCTTATAGACCACAAAGAAGCAAGGCGTACGGACAGGTACAACCAGCTTGCAATGGTGGCTTTAGATGAGGCCATGAAATCCGCCGGGCTTGAAGAAAATAACTTTGAAGACCCTTACAGGGTTGGGGTTGTTGTGGGTTCTGGCGTGGGCGGCTTTGATACATTTGAAAAACAGCACCATGTAATATTGGAAAGAGGGCCCACAAAATGCACGCCGTTTACAATTCCTATGATTATTAACGATATGGCGGCAGGTAGAATTTCAATCAAAATCGGCGCTAGAGGCATAAATAAAGCGGTTATAAGCGCTTGTGCCACATCAAACCACTGTATAGGGGATTCTTTCCGCTCAATTCAGTGGGGTGAAGCGGATATAATGATAGCAGGAGGGGCTGAATCCGTTATAACACCTCTTGGAATAGGCGCATTTACAAGCTTAAGAGCGCTTTCAAAAAGAAACGATGAACCCGAGCGCGCCTCACGTCCTTTTGATAAGGACCGCGACGGTTTTGTTATGTCTGAAGGCTCCGCCCTTTTGGTGCTTGAAGAATTGGAACATGCCAAAAAGCGGGGAGCAACAATTTACGCGGAAATTATAGGCTACGGGCAAAGTGCGGACGCTTACGATATAGTAGCGCCGGACCCTGAAGGCAAGGGCTCTGCAAAAGCTATGGAATTTGCGCTCAAAGATGCGAACATTAAACCCGAAGATATTGGCTACATAAATACGCACGGCACAAGCACAGGGCTTGGCGATATATCGGAATCACAAGCTATTGCAAGGATATTCGGCGATAGGGAAGTGAACAAAAAGCTGAAAGTATCTTCCACAAAAAGCATGCACGGCCACCTTTTAGGTGCAACCGGCGCATGTGAGGCTGTTGTTTGTATTAAGGCAATGGCGGATAGCAAAGTTCCACCCACGATTAATTTGGATAATCCTGACCCTGAAGTTGCGAATTTGGATTATGTGCCGCATAAGGCAGTTGAGGCTGAATTAGATTATACGCTTTCAAATTCTTTCGGGTTTGGCGGGCATAATACAAGCCTGGTGTTTAAAAAATATAACGGGTAAGCAAAAAATTTGATAATACCCCCTTCGTAGGGCAACAAGTTGCCAACAAAGAGTACGGCTCATAAATTCGCCTACTCCTTGCCAAGGCGTGGGGTCCCTGCCACAGATGGGCGGGTTTGAAAATTGAATAGGTGTCGATGTGGCAGGCACAAGCGATGAAGTTCGCTTTAAGCAAATGATTAAGTATCATTTGCGCTCGAACTGGAACAGTAGCCGAAGGCTTCCGCCACAGATGGGCGGGTTTGAAAATTGAATAGGTGTCGATGTGGCAGGCACAAGC
>CAZYYK010000041.1:0-14453 GCA_964651135.1 uncultured Gammaproteobacteria bacterium
TGTCCATATAAAAAATTTTAATAATTTTTTCGTAAGCTTTTTAAAGTTTTTATAAAGTTCTTTTTCAATAAAGTTTTTAATTTCGCCCAAAAGCGCTGTTAATTTTTCCGCAACAGCCAAAATTTGTGTGCGCACCTGGTTTACAAACTGCTCAATTTTATCCAGAACCAAAGGTATTTTTGCAATTAAATTTAAAACGGGCGATATTACAGAATTTGTAATTTTTGCAAAAATGCTCTGAAGCTGCGGCGGCAGGCTGTTTTGAATTTTTTGCAGTACGTTTTGTGCGTTTGTAATAAAAGAATTTATGTTCTGAGCCATTTCTTTTGCAAACGTAATCTGCCTTTGCGCCATTGCTTCATTTGCGGCTTCGCGCGCCGCTTGCCCCCTCATTATTTGCCCCGCTATATAGCATTTCATCCAGGACCACTCATCGGGGTTTTTGGGCTTTTGCGCCTCCTTTTGCTTCACGCCGCCACCCATTCCGTTACAGATGGGGCAAGCACCCGCAGGCAAACCGTGAGGGCAGGTGTTTAATTTTTGTGTCTGTACTGAACTTATTTGTGATGGCATTAAAAAATCCTTATATTTTACACATAAGGATACTTAAAAACTCTTTTATTAGTATGCATTACTGAAAACACGCAGTATTACAAGTTTTTTAAGTATTCCGGCTTTAACGGCTGCGGTTCAGCTGGGGATTTTCACCACCATTTCCTTTTGTAATTACAATTGTAAAAGAAAGAAACATATTTTGCAAGCTTTTACAAAGATATGTAAATAAGATTAAGAAGCACATAGGCTGGATTTTTTGTTTATTGTATGATAGCTTTTAGAGGGTAAATGTGTCAAAAAATGGGCGAAATTAAACGGGAAAGTTTTGATAATTCAGCAGATACTTTTCTTCAAAACCCGAAAGTATCTGTTATAATACCGATTTATAACGTTGAAGCATATTTAAAACGTTCTTTAGGCAGCGTTGTAAACCAAACGCTTAAAGATATTGAAATCATTTGTGTTGTGGACGGCAATAAGGATAAATGCAAAGAAATAAGCCAATCTTATGCGCAGCAAGATAAAAGGTTTAAACTTATATTTGATATAAACAAGGGGCTCGGAGGCGCAAGAAATGCCGGTGTTGAAGCTGCATGCGGTGAATATTTAGCTTTTATTGACTCTGATGATTACATAGACCCGAATTACCTTGAAGAACTTTACAAAGCCGCAAAAGAAAATAATGCGGATATTGCCTGCGCAAGCATTATAAGGAAAAGAGAGCATGCCCAAAAATGGCGCGTGCACTACTTGAACCAAACCGTTATCGAAAGCACCCAAAAAAAGGCGGATGTTTGTGATATTTCAATTATGAACTATGTTTGGAATAAAATTTACAGGCGCGAAAGCTTCCTGAAATCGGGTATTGTTTTTGAAGAAAATTTCAGCTATGAGGATGTGGTTTTCACAATAAGAATTTTAAAAGCCCTGGGCAAACTTGTCACTGTTCCAAATGTCAATTATTACTATTGGGCGAATAAGACATCTTCCGTCAAGCGCGTACCCGGCAAAAAGCAGCAGGAAGATTATTATAAAGCGAATATTAATATGATAAAATTTGCGGATGAAAACGGCATTAAAATATCGGAAAAAGTTAGGCATATAGTTAAAAAAAGGTACTATTTCTTTAATGTGCTTATTCTAAAAGCAAAAGAGTACCGCTTCAAAACCACTTATTATCTTTTCGGCTTTATTCCCCTGTTTTCCATTACACAATATCCGAATATTCGGGGTGAATTATGTTAAGTGTGATAGTGCCTGTTTATAACGTTGAAAAATATTTAAGACGCTGCCTTGAAAGCCTTGTAAATCAAACCTACCGGGATATTGAAATTATTTGTATAAATGACGGCTCCACGGATAATTCCCCCAAAATACTGGAAGAATATTCTAAAAAAAGCGATAAGATTATTATTTTGGATAAAACGAACGGGGGTCTTTCATCTGCAAGAAATTTGGGATTGTCTTGTGCAAAAGGTCAATATGTTGCTTTTGTCGACAGTGACGATTGGGTTGATTTCAACTATTATGAAAAACTCATAAAAGCAATAGAAAAACATAATGCGGATGCCGCTTTTACATCTTATGTCAGAAAAAGCAAAACAAAGCACAAGGAAAGAATACGAATTGAAGAAGAAAAAGTTTACAGTAATATTAAAGACAAAATAAGGGTTACAGACAGTCTGAAAAACCCTTGTGTTTGGAATAAAGTTTATAAAAAAGATATCCTTATAAAAAACAATCTTTTTTTTAAAGAAGTCAGATACTACGAAGACGCCCTTTTTACCATACCTTTTTTGAACTTGTGCGATAAACTTGTAAGCGTGCCCGATGCCTATTATTACTATTTTGTTAACCCGTCTTCAATTGTTAAATCAGGTAAAACGCAGCATAAAATTGCAGACAGAATGATGGCGCGCCTGAACTTGTTAAAATACTTGAACGATAATAAAATTTTTATAGAGCCTAAAGCACTTTTAACCTGTCAATATAAAATACAGCTTTTCGCTTTGACGCTCTGGGTTAAAAAACAAGACCAATATATGGACAGATACTATCTTTTTGGCGCAATTCCCATTTATACAAAATATTCGAATAACGCTTCAATTGTTGAATTGAGGGGGCGTATGGCAAACCAAATGTTTATCTGGGCTTTTGCCAAAAAACTTGAAAAACAAAGCCGCCTGCCGGTTTTAATAGATGATAGCGCCACAACCCCAAAATTACAGCCTTTTAACTGTTTTAGGGAATATAAAGCCAAAGTTGCGCCGAAAAATCCCTTTAAAATGTTTTTAAGAAAAATTATTCCCTTTAGAAAAATAAGGGATAAAATAACAAAAGAAAAATTTAACCTGCCCGTTATTGAAGAAAAAAACTTCCATGAATTTGAACAGAATTTGTTAAATACGGAAACTCCCTCATATTTTGGCGGATATTATCAATCAGAAAAATATTTTGCCGATTTAAGAGATGAAATTCTTGAAGATTTCAGGCTTAATATTCCGTTAAATGCCCAAAACAAGAAAATGCTTGAAAAAATCAAGGGCTGTGAGGCAATTTCTTTGCATGTAAGGCGCACAGACTATTTAAAAAGGCTTGACACTTACGGCACTTGCAGCGTTGAATATTATAAAAACGCAATTGATTACACAGTAAAAAAAGCCGACATCAAAAAGCCCGTTATTTTTATATTTTCCGATGATTACAAGTGGTGCAAAAAACATCTTAAATTCCCGTATCAAACAGTATATGCAAATATAAACAGCTCAAATAAAGGCTATTTTGACCTGGAACTTATGAAAAACTGCAAACACAATGTTATTGCAAACAGTTCATTTTCCTGGTGGGGTGCGTGGTTGAATGAAAATCCCGATAAAATTGTTATAGCGCCAAAGCCATGGTTCAAGCATCTGAAAACGGACGGTGATTTAATTCCCGAAATCTGGGTGCAAATGGAGGCTTAAATGAGTTTAAAAGACAGTTTTATTGAATGGAAAAAAAAGCGCGAGCGCAGACTTTTAAAGAAAAGAAGGCGCAAGGAACTTAAGCAAAGGCACAAAAATAGGTTTTATTTGGAGCCTTACCATTCAAAATCTTATAATGAAAACAGTTCAATTAACCTTTATATAATTTCGTTCAATAACTCGAAATTAATTGGCTGCCAAATAAAATTGGTTAGAAAATTTTTAAAGGGCAAATACAATTTTATTGTTTGCGATAATTCAAATTTGCTTGAATATGCCCACAAAATAAGAGAGGTTTGTGAAAAAAATGATATAACTTATATAAAAATTGCGTCCGATATTGTACCAAAAGACAGCAGCGATTCGCACGGAATTGCGCTTAATTGGGTTTTTGAAAATGTTGTTAAAAAATATCAGAAAAATTTCGGGTTTTTGGACCATGATATTTTTCCCATCGATTACGTAAATATAGAAGAATATTTGGACAACAGAAACCTTTTTGGCTCTATTGCTTACAGGGAAGATAAGTGGTATTTGTGGCCGGGCTTTTCGTTTTATAATTTTGAATTTGTAAAGAATTTACCCCTTAATTTCAGAAGAATCCACGGGTTTGACACCGGCGGCGCCAATTGGAATATTCTTTATAAGGATTATAAAATCAGTGAAATTCCCCAGGTGCATGAAAAATATTATGACCCTTTTTATCATCGCTTTGTCGGAAGACAAGCTTTTGTACAGCCGGTACAATTAGGGCGTTTAATGGAGTTTCTCCTTGAGGAAACCTGGCTTCATATTATTGCAGGTTCAGGGTGGGACGGTGTCCAAAATAAAGACGATATAGCATTTTCAATATTAAATAAGCATTTGGAGGGATAAGATGAAAAAAATTGCTGTTATTTATATAATGGAAAAACGCCGCAAAAATTTTTGGGAGAAGTTTTATAAAACTTGTGAAAAATATTTTCTGAAAAATTTAGAAAAAAAATATTTTTTATTTACCGATGATAAAGAAATTGCTGCCCCCGATAACGTTGAAATAATTGATCAAGAAGACTTCGGCTGGCCTTTGGGCGCTTGTTTGAAGTATAAAACCGTAAATAAAATTAAACAAGAATTTGAAGGCTATGACTACATATTTTTCTTTGAAGAAGGGCTTGAATTTGTACACGAAATTAAAGAAGAAGAATTTTTGCCGAGCGAAGAAGAAGGTTTTACTGCAACAAAATGCAAATTTTGCGAAGAGTATCAAACATCTGTTTGGGGCGGCTTTAGGGACAATGTCATTCATTTTCTTGAAACATGTGAAAAGATAATTGACAATGATTTCAAAGAGAATATTTTTCCCGATACCCATAATGCGAGCGCTTTTAGAAGGTATATTATAGATAAAAAACATAAAATTTTAGAAAAAAATTATTACAATTACCCTGCCTGGAAAAATTTCTTTTACAGGCTGAGCCCGAAAATTAAAATAGTGCAAAGAATAAAAGGAGAAATAAAATGAAAGCTTTAATAACAGGCGGTGCCGGGTTTATTGGCAGCCATCTGGCTGATGAACTTTTGGGGCAGGGTTATGAAGTAACTGCCTATGATAATATGTCTTTGGGGCGTTTGGACAACATTAAAGAGGCGCTGGATAATAAAAATTTTAAATTTATTGAAGGGGATATTTTAGATAAGGAAAAGTTTTTTGAAATTTTTAAAAGCGGGAATTTTGATGTTGTTTTTCATATGGCGGCAAATTCGGATATCGCAAAAAGCCTTACAAACCCTGACATAGATTTTAATAATACCTTAAGAACAACTTATAACACGCTTCTTGCCATAAAAGAATTCGGGGTAAAAAAGATTGTTTTTGCCTCAACCTCTGCAATATACGGTGAAACAAACGTCAAGGTGGCAGAAGATTTTGGGCCGCTTTTCCCTGTTTCTCACTACGGGGCTTCAAAATTGGCGTCAGAAGCCTATATTTCAAGTTTTTGCGAAAATTACGGCATACAAGCTTGGATTATAAGATTTCCCAATGTGGTTGGCGAACGCTCAACCCACGGGGTTATAAGGGATTTTATTCAAAAACTTAAAAAAACGCCCGATATTTTAGAAGTTTTGGGCAACGGAGAACAAAACAAGCCTTATTTATACGTTAAAGACTTAATTGAAGCAATTTTATACGTTTTTAAAAACAGCAATGCTAAAATCAATTTCTTTAATTTGGGCGTTGAAACACGCACAAAAGTTAAAAAAATAGCACAGACGGTAATAGAAGAAATGGGCTTGGACGCCAAAATTCAATACACGGGCGGGGACAGAGGCTGGGTTGGCGATGTGCCCGAATTTAATTACAACCTTGATAAAATCCGCACTTTAGGCTGGAGCGCCAAAAAAACATCGGATGAGGCTGTAAGAATTGCTGTTAAATACATTTTGGAGATGGATAAATGCAGCTTGTAATAATAGCAGGTGGAAAAGGTACAAGGCTTGGGCTTTCAGACATTCCAAAGCCCATGGTAAAAATTGAAGGTAAACCCTTGCTTGAACATCAAATTGAACTTGCAAAGCGCTTTGGCATAAATGAAATTTTTATTTTATCCGGGCACCTGGCGCACATTATTGAAGATTATTTCAAAAGTGGCGCGGCTTGGGGCGTTAAAATTCATCACATAGTTGAACCTTATCCTTTGGGCACGGCAGGGGCTTTGATACTTCTTGATGATAAGATAAAAGAGCGTTTTATGGTGTTTTACGGCGATATTATTATGGATTTTGACATTGAAAGTTTCATAAACTTTGACGCCGAAGTTAAAAATTCAATAGGAACGGCAATTGTGCACCCTAACGATCACCCTTATGATAGCGATTTATTGGAACTTGATAAAAAAAATAATGTGACGCGCGTGCTTTCAAAACCGCACAAAGAAGGCGAATATTACCAAAATTTAGTTAATGCCGCGGTTTATATTTTCTCGCCCAAAATTTTTGACTACATCAAAAAAGGCGCACCGCAGGATTTCGGCAAAGATATTCTGGGGCAAATTGTTGATAAAGGCGAAATTTTAAGGGGTTATAAAAGTGCTGAATACATAAAAGATATGGGAACACACAAGCGCTTCCGGGAAGTTGAAGAAGATTTTAAATCAGGCAAAGTTGCGCGTTTAAACAAAAAAAACAAGCGCCCCTGTATATTTTTAGACAGGGACGGCGTTATAAACAAAAATATGGATAAAACCCCCACGGCAGAGGGTTTTAAACTTTTGCCCGATGTAATTGAGGCCATAAAAAAGATTAATAAAAGCGATTATCTGGCCGTTGTTGTCACAAATCAGCCAATGATAGCAAAAGGCTTCACCACATTTGATGAAGTTGAATTAGTGCACAAAAAAATGCAAACACTCTTGGGCGCACAGGGTGCATATTTAAACGGAATTTATTATTGCCCGCACCACCCTGATAGCGGCTTTGCGGGAGAGGTTGAAGAATTGAAAATTGATTGTGATTGCAGAAAGCCCAAAGCGGGAATGCTGATAAATGCAAAAGAAGATTTTAATATTGATTTTGAAAAATCCTGGATGATAGGGGATAGCGAAAGGGACATTTTGGCGGGCAAAAGTGCCCATTGCAAAACAATATTAATCTGTGATAAAATTAACTTCAATGCAGATTTTAACAATACGTGTTTAGATGACGCCGTAGAAAGAATTTTGAATGATAATAACAAGGACACCTTTTAGAATAAGCTTTGCAGGCGGCGGCTCCGACCTCAAGAGCTACTATGAAAATTACGGCGGCTGCGTTGTAAGCGTCACTATTAACAAGTATATGTACCTTTCCATTCACCCTTATTTTAATGAAAACGGCTACCTTCTGAAATATTCAAAAACAGAAAATACCCAAGATGTTAACCAAATTAATCACCCCATAATAAGAGAAGTTTTTAAAAGATACAATATAAAAGGCGTTGATTTCAACTCAAGTGCGGATATTCCTTCAGGCACGGGGCTTGCAAGTTCGTCGGCATTTACGGTGGGTTTAATTAATTTGTGCAATGCCTACAACGATAAATATATGAACAAAAAAGATATGGCGCAGCTTGCCTGCGAAATTGAAATTGAGGATTTAAAAGAACCCATAGGCAAGCAGGACCAATACGCTTGCGCCTGCGGCGGGCTGAATTTTATAGAATTTTACCAGGACGGAGCGGTGGATGTTGAAAAGCTTTTTTTAACATCAGATACTTATAACACCCTGGAGCAAAATCTTTTAATCTTTTATACAGGCAAAACGCGCGCTGCGGGCAGTATCTTAACAGAGCAAAAGAAAAATATTACGGATGATAAAGCAAAAATTGAAAATATGCACAAAATGGTGCAGCTATCCAAAGATTTAAAAGAAGAACTTTTAAAAAGCAACGTTAAAGCCCTGGGCGAAATTTTGCACACGGGCTGGATGTATAAAAAAGAACTTGCACAAGGTATCACAAACCATGATATTGACGAAGCTTACGCGGCTGCGCGCAAAAACGGGGCTTTGGGCGGCAAGCTTTTGGGCGCGGGCGGCGGCGGATTTTTGCTTTTTTATGTGGAAGAGCCCCACAAAAATAAAGTACGCCGGGCGCTAAAAAATCTTAAAGAAATAGATTTTAAATTTGACAACAAGGGCACAAATATAGTTTATTATAATAAGGCAGGCCTTTACAGGAGAGAAAAATGAAAACCTCAATCAAAAATTATTTGAATAATTTAGTTGATACCATAAATGCTTTAGATATAAATGAAATAGAAACGTTTATTAATGTTGTGCACCATGCAAAAGAGTGCCAAAACACTATTTTTATTATGGGAAATGGCGGTTCTGCCGCCACTGCAAGCCATTTTGTGTGCGATTTTAATAAAGGCGCAAGCATAAACTCAGAAAAAAGGTTTAAAGTTATTTGCCTGAACGATAATCTGCCCACAATGATGGCATGGGCAAACGATATTAGTTATGAAGAAATTTTTGTGGAGCAGTTAAAAAATTTTTTAAACCCGAACGATGTTGTAATAGGAATATCGGGAAGCGGAAATTCCAAAAATATTTTAAAGGCAATTGAATATGCAAATGCAAACGGTGCAATTACAATTGGCTGGACAGGCTATGACGGCGGCGTTTTAAGGCGCATTTCAAAGTATTCAATTAATGCAAATGTAAATAATATGCAAATTTCAGAAGATATACACATGATTTTAGACCATTTAATTATGAGCGTGCTTTGCGAAGTTAAGGACATGGCTTTATGAAAAAAACCCTGATATTTTTATTAACCTTTTTTATTGTTTTTCAATCTTGCGCATGCGCTTTTTCTTTTAAAAAACAAAAATCCGACCCGCTTGATTTAAAGGAAAAATCTGAATATGTAAACCCGGGCTTTTGGGCGCGTTTTGAGGATGAATACCTGCAATCGTATATCTGCAAGGCAATTGAAAACAACCACAATGCAAGGCGTGCCTCCTGGCAGGTGGAAGAATACCGTCAGCAGGTTAAATATTCGCTAGGGCAGGAATTGCCCTCTTTAAGCACAAGTCCCTCTTATTTGGGAATTAATTTTCCCAATATCGGAAACAATTTTGACGTTTCCCAAAATGCTTTTGTACTGCCTTTTGTGGCAAGCTATGAGGCTGATATTTTCTTGAAAAACAGAGATAAGACAAAGAGTGTTAAAAAAACTTATGAGTCCGTAAAGTTTGATGAAAAAGGAATTTATATAGCGCTTGTATCAGATGTTGCGACCGCTTACGTTAATATACTGCAATACGATAAATTAATTAAAGACCAGCAAAAAATATCTAAAAACGCACTTGCGCAATTAGGGCGTGATGAAAAAAAATTCTCAAGAGGGGTTATTAATAAAGAGCAATTAAACCAAAGCCGCAGCAGTTATGAAAATAAGAAAAGCAGTTTGGAAAAACTTACAAAAGAAAGACAGGAAATTTTAAACCAATTTGCGGTTTTGATAGGCGAAAGCGCCCAAAATTCCCAAAACCTGCAAAGGGGCAGCATTGAAACATTTGAATACAAAGGGCAAATTCCCGATGAAATTTCATCCGATGTTATTTTTTCAAGGCCTGATGTTTTGAGTGTTGAAAAAAAGCTTGAAGGCGCAAAAATTAATGTAAAAGTTGCACGAAAAGAGCTTTTACCCAGTTTTAAAATAAATGCAATTTGGGCTTTTAACACGCTTGCGCAGGGGTCATTTTTTAGCTGGGAATCTTCCCTTGCCGCCATTTTGGCGGGCGCTTACGTTGATATATTCCGCGGGGGACGAAAAATTGCAAATTTAAAAATACAAAAAGCAAAATATGAACAACTTTTTGAAGAATACAAACAAAGCTCCCTGAATGCAGTAAAAGAAGTGAGCACGGCTTTAAATATCATAAAACATAACAGTGCAATTGATAAAAACACAATAAGGGAATTTCAATTGCAGCGGGAAAATTATTTAATGGCCCAAAATAAATTCAAACAGGGCACAATTTCATACACGGAATTACTTGCAAGTGAAGATAACTTTTTAAAATATGAACAAGCAAAAACGCAAAGCAAAACCACGCGTTTAATAAATTATTTTACGTTATACAAAGCTGTTGGAGGCAGTTTATGAAAAAAAAGAAAGCAATAGTTTTAGCAGCCGTAATTTTAATCGCTGCACTTACAATATACTTTATTATTTACTTTGTCAAAAAAGAGCGCAGCCTTAATGAGCTCACGCTTTTTGGCAACATAGAAATACGCACCGTTGATTTAAGTTTTCAAGTGGGCGGTAATCTGGAGCAGATGTTTTTTGAAGAAGGCGACACGGTGAACCAAGGCGATTTAATTGCAATCTTGGACGCAAGAGACTATAAAGCCAACTATGATAAAGCAATAGCTGATACCGAGCAGGCAAAAGCCTTAAGCAACAATGCAGTATCTGTGTATAACCGCAAAATGCCTCTGTGTGCGGATGATACGGTTTCAAAAGAAGAGTGCGATACAATTACAAAAAATAAAGATATGACAAAAGCTGATTATGACGCCAAAACGGCGCAAAGGGATTATGCCAAAAACCAGCTTGATTACACAAAATTATACGCCCCATGCCGCGGCGTTGTAAGCGTTCGTGTGCAAGAGCCGGGGGCAAGCGTTGCAAAAAATCAAATTATTTATACCGTAAATAAAAGCGACCCTGTTTGGATTCGCACTTATGTTAATGAAAAAGACCTGGGCAACATTGCTTATGGCATGAAAGCACGGATTTTAACAGACAGCAAAGACCCTCAAACAGGCAAAAAGCGCGAATACACAGGCTGGATAGGGTATATTTCGCCTGTTGCGGAATTTACCCCAAAAATTGTACAAACAGAAGATTTGAGAACGGATTTGGTTTACCGCATAAGAGTTTATGTTGATAAAACCGATGAGTTTCTGCGCCAGGGAATGCCGACCACAGTTAAAATTAACTTAAAAGAAAAGGAATTTAAGGAAAATGTCTGCACCGGCTGCCAGCATTAAAAATTTAACCAAAATCTTTCCTGATGCCACAGAACCCGCCATTGACGATTTAACCCTAAACATAGAACAGGGCAAAATTACGGGGCTTATCGGTGCGGACGGTGCCGGCAAAACCACCCTCATACGGCATATTGTGGGGCTTTTAAAACCCGATAAAGGCGAAATTTTAACGCTGAACCTTAACCCTGTTGAACAAAAAGAGGAATTAAATAAAAAAATTGGCTATATGCCGCAAAAATTCGGGCTTTATGAAGATTTAACCGTTATTGAAAACTTAGATTTGTATGCTGACCTGAAAGGCATACCCCACAATTTTGACAAAATGCTTGAATTTACGGGTTTAGAAAAGTTCCAAAACCGTCTGGCGGGCAAACTTTCAGGCGGCATGAAACAAAAACTGGGGCTTGGCTGTGCGCTTTTGGGAAATCCCCAATTTCTAATTCTGGATGAACCCTCTGTCGGGGTTGACCCTATATCAAGGCGCGGCTTAATGAAAATGGTGCGCGAATCTGCCAATGAAAACACAACAGTCCTGTGGTCCACGGCTTATTTAGATGAAGCCTTTAATTTTGATACCGCGCTTGTTATGGATAAGGGTAAAATTATTTATGAAGGTAACCCGCACGCTTTGGCTTCCACAACCGCCGATTTTGAAAATAAAGTTATAGAACTTATGGGCGGATACAGGGAAGAGGAATCTTTGATAGCCAAAAATTTTGTAATGGAACATTGCTGTGTTGAATACCCTGTTGAAGCTTTGGATTTGCAAAAAAAGTTCGGAGATTTTTACGCTGTTCAAAACAACACTTTTCATATTAAACAGGGTGAAATATTCGGTCTTTTAGGGCCAAACGGGGCAGGAAAATCAACCTCTTTTAAAATGATGTGCGGGCTTATGCGCCCGACAAGCGGAAGCGCTAAAATTATGGGGGTGGATATCACCAAAGATCCTACCCGCGCCCGTTCCCATTTAGGTTATATGGCGCAAAAATTTTCGCTTTACGGAAAGCTTACCGTAAGGCAAAATTT
Organism: uncultured Gammaproteobacteria bacterium; assembly: GCA_964651135.1. Lineage (GTDB taxonomy): Bacteria > Cyanobacteriota > Vampirovibrionia > Gastranaerophilales > Gastranaerophilaceae > CAYYBA01. The sequence goes on from CAZYYK010000041.1 coordinate 12,072, forward strand.
AAGGTTTTTTGGCGGCGCGTATAATATTGCCATCAAAGAAAGAAAGGGGCGTATTGAAGAAATTATGGACGCTTTTGATTTAAGAGCACATGAAAACCAAAATTCCGCTGAATTGCCCCTGGGCTTTAAACAGAGGCTTTCTTTGGCATGTGCTCTTATTCATAACCCTCCGGTTTTGTTTTTGGATGAACCCACATCAGGCGTTGACGCGTTAACCAGGCGGGATTTTTGGAATCATATAAGGGGTTTGGCAAAAAAAGGCGTTACTATTCTTATAACCACACATTTTATGGATGAAGCCGAATTTTGCGATAGAATAAGCCTTTTTTACAAAGGGCAGACAATAGCTTTGGGCACACCAGATGAATTAAAACAAAAAGCCGGTGCCCACAATATGGAAGATACCTTTATTAAACTTATTGAAGGGAGCGGATTAGAATAATGAAAATTTTAATTTCCCTTGTAAGAAAAGAATTTTACCAAATTGTAAGAGACCCGAGCAGCATTCTTATAGCTTTTGTTTTGCCTTTAATTCTGCTTTTAATTTATATGTACGGAATTAATATGGATACAGTTAAGGTTTCTTTGGGAATTAAAGCAGATGACCTGACGCCTGAAGTTGAAACACTGGTTAAATCATTCAGCCAGAGCGAATATGTTAATGCAACGGTTTTTGAAGATAAAGATAAAATGTATGACGAAATTACAGCGTCGCGCTTACGGGGTGCGGTTATAATTCCCAACGATTTTTCAACCAAACTTTCACGGGGGCAGGCCGCCCAAATGCTTGTTATAACAGACGGCTCTGAAGCAAACCTTGCAAATTATGTTCAAAGCTACCCTGCGCAAATTGCAAATTTATGGCTTTTAACAAGCAAATATGCACAAGGGGCAAAAAAGCCTTTGGTCACCGCCGATATACGCTATTGGTACAATCAGGATATAAACAGCCACTATTTTATTTTGCCGGGCTCTTTGGCAATAACAATGACCTTAATCGGCATTCTTTTAACGGCTCTTGTTGTTGCACGCGAATGGGAAAGAGGCACAATGGAAGCCTTGTTAAGCACAAATGCCACAAAGCTGCATATAGTTTTGGGCAAATATATACCGTATTTTGTTTTGGGCATGCTGTCTTTGGCATTTAGCATGTTTTTAATAGTTGTGATATTTCAAATACCTTTCAGGGGCAATTTTTTCGTGCTTTTCCTTGTCAGTTCCCTGTTTTTGTTTACGTGCCTCGGCATAGGGCTTTTAATTTCAACAAAGCTCAAAGACCAATTTTTGGCAAGCCAGGCAGCCCTTGCAATAGGGTTTTTGCCGGCACTGTTTTTGTCCGGTTTAATGTTTCCAATAAATTCAATGCCCATGTTTTTTCAATATTTAACAAGAATAATGCCGCCCAGGTATTTTGTTTATTTTATTCAAAGTGAATTTATGGCAGGCACGGTTTTAGAAATTACGGTCGAAAGTTCAATATTTTTGCTTATTATAGGCTTGTTCCTTTTTGGCGCGGTTTATAAAAATACTGCAATGAGGTTAGATTAATGTGGATTAGAATAAAAGCTTTAATACTTAAAGAATTTCTGGCAATTTGGAAAGACCCCAGAAGCAGGGCAATGATTTTTGCCCCCCCTCTTATACAGCTTTTAATATTTGCAAACTGCATAACAATGGAAATGCGAAACATCCACCTTGTTGCCTTAGACAGAAGCCAGACTTACGAATCTCGCAGTTTGATGTCGCATTTTGAAGATTCAAAGTGGTTTAAGAAAGTTGTTTACGTGAAAAATGAAAAGCTTTTAACATATTATATTCAAACCCAAAAAGCACAAATGGGGGTTATTATAGATAATGATTTTGCAAATAAAATAAAAGCAAATAAACCAACAACCGTGCAGGTTATAACAGACGGCAGGCAGACAAATTCAGCCGGAATAAGCGGAAATTACGCAACACAAATTATAAATCAATACGGCGATGAAGTATCCATGCAAAAAGGTGCTTCAATTGATGTGGTTGTGCGCAATTGGTTTAACCCGAATTTGGAATATCAGTGGTTTTTGCTTGTATCTTTGGTGACACTTTTGGCACTGGTTGTAACCCTTATTCTAACCGCTTTATCAATAGCGCGTGAAAGGGAATTGGGCACTTTTGACCAATTAATTGTAAGCCCGCTGTCTTCGGTTGAAATTCTTATAGGAAAAACCGTGCCGCCGCTTTTTATAGCCATTTGCTTAACTTGTGCTATGAGCGCCATTGTTGTTTTTTATTTTAAAGTGCCCTTTCAGGGTTCATTTTTATTATTTCTACTTGCAACTTTTATATCTTTACTTGCAATTGTGGGTGTGGGGCTTTTTATATCTGCCCTTTGCAACACCC